>CAYNSI010000046.1:0-12591 GCA_964399665.1 uncultured Enterobacterales bacterium
TGTTAGTGCTCAGCCATTCCCTCACAGGGTGACGGTTTATTACTGGCACAAGCTGATTCTTTCTTAAAGAGCGCGGAGTATAACAGCTGAGCCCTGAGGCTGCAGTTTTCTTACCCCGGCTCCCAATAAACTATCAACTGCCTTTTAGGGTAAAGAGGGTAATTTCAGGAGGCACAAAAAAGCGGCAGGAAAAGCCTGACCAGATCCCCGTGCCGTGGCTTACATAGAGGCTGCGCCCCTCTCCTAAATCATAAAGTCCTGAAACAAAGCCGTTGTTGTAGGAAGCTACTAAAGGCTGCAGGAAGATCATGGTACCACCGTGGGTATGGCCGGTTACTATAAAATCTGCAAGGATTGCGCGGGTGGCATCGTGGGGCTCATGGGCAAGCAGGATCCTCGGGGTATTATCAGGAGCATTTTCAAAAGCCTTGTGGACATTGGTGTTGCCGCTTCTTCTGTCGTTAATTCCGCCTACTACAAGTCTGCTGCCTTCCCTTGAAAGTACGATATGCTCATTCTGGAGGAATTTAATCCCCATATTCTCAAAAGCTTCAATCCAGGCTGCAGCTCCCGAGTAGTATTCATGATTGCCGGTTACAGCAAAGATCGGGGCCTTGAGATCCTTGAAGGCTTCAAATTCCTTAAGGTGAGCACTAACAGGACCGTCTACGAAGTCTCCAGTTAAAATTACCAGATCGGGGTCAAGCTCATTTACCTTCTCTGTTACCGCTGCGATAAAATCGCCTTTGATAACTGGTCCTACATGAAGATCTGTAAGCTGTACCACCTTAAAGTCCTCAAAGCCCTCCTGAAGATTTGGTATCACCACGGTATGACTGACAACATCAGGCGCTTTAATCTGCAAACTGGTGCCGTACACGGCAAAACCTAAGGCAGCTGCTAAAATGGACCCATTGATATACAAGCGGTTTGGTCTTGTTTCAAAGACCTTGAGCTTTCTTAGCACATAATGTACAAAGGATAAGACATCCTTGGCAATGGCAAAGGCTGCGCTTAAGAATAAAGCCCCAAACAAGGTTTCCAGTGTCAAAATAACACCAGGGGACAGGGAGGGGGTGAAGATCCCGCCTGTGCTTCTGTAGATGTGGATTTTAAGCCCGCAGAAAATAATAATCGGGATAAGAGCAATCCTTTTCCACCATTTAATGGGAAGAGGCAGAATCAAGGATATTAAAACATAGGCCGCAAGAATAATGCCCTGAAGTTCCCACATGTGTTTAATCTCTTCAAATCAGGATGAATGCTTTGAGGACTACTATTTAATCCAAAAACCTCAGCTCTTCAAGCTTTTTTGACAAAAAACCTCAGGCAGCAGACGGTTTTGTAAGAATCAGAACTGGTTTATTTAGTCTTAGCCTGCAAAATCATCAGGAAGGGCGTTTATAGGTTCATCATCAGGATTTATGCCGGCAAAGCCCATGGATTTTAGGATTTGCGCAGCTTTGGTATCGTGTCGCAGCCAGGAAATAAAAGAAGCTGCCTCATCCTTGTTATCACTTGAACTTAGCACCACGGCATAATAAAAAATATCAGAGTGTAAGTCCCTGGGTATCTCAATAAAAGATCCCTTCTCCTCTATGCTTTTTGCGGCAATAAGGGGTTTGGTTATGAAACCGCATTCGACACTGCCCTCCTTGAGCATGGCATATACCTGATATTCATGCCTGCCCTTGAAAATCATGCCTTCTGGGTAATTCAAAGGAAAGTCTTTTGATGAAAGGATCTCAGTTGCTGCAAAGCCCGGCGGGGTAAGTCTCTCATCGGGGACACTTAAAGATCCTATGGGCTTTTTTGCAATAACTTCAAAGCCTTCTTTAAAGTATTGGGGATCATAAGACCACAGAATAACAGGGGCCCTGGTAAAAGGCTGCAGGCTGGCAGCATCGGCTATTGATGCCCTGATAAGAGTAATGGGCAGTCTTTCATCACTTGAAAGCAGCACATCGCAGGAAAGTTCCTTATTTGAGATTTTGGCATAAAGCTCACTTGATGTCCCTGCAAAGGTTGCAACGGGGACCGGGGAATGTTCCCTGATAAGCTCAAGGCTGTCATAAAGCTGGGGAACTGCGCAGATCTTAAGAGCAGGATCTGCAAAAGCAGATCCCATGGCAGTGAAGGCAGCTGCTGCCATAAGTACTGCAGCCACTTTTTTAAAAAACCGGTGTTTTAACAACATATAGGCTGATAACTACTACTCAACAGTGACAGATTTTGCCAAATTTCTAGGCTGATCTACATCGGTGCCGTTAATTACCGCCACATGATAGGCAAGAAGCTGGAAGGCTATGGTAAAGGGAATAGGCTCCAATATTTCATTGGAGCATTCTAATGTTATTACCCTGGTATTACCGTGGCGGGGGATCTCAATTCCCTTTGAGGCAAAAATATAAAGGATCCCTCCTCTTGCCTGAACTTCCTCGACATTGGATAACAGCTTTGCAAGATGGGCATTGTCAGGAGCTGCCACCACTACGGGCATATTGGCATCAATAAGGGCAATGGGGCCGTGCTTAAGCTCCCCAGAGGCATATCCTTCAGCATGAATGTAGCTTATTTCCTTAAGTTTTAGAGCCCCTTCAAAGGCTATGGGGTACATAATGCCCCTGCCTAAAAACAATGTATGTTTTTTCCCTGCAAACTCTCCGGCGATCTTTTGGATTTGTTCATTGCACTCCAAAGCCTTTTTAGCAAGATCAGGCAGGGCTTTTACGGCCTCAATAAGCTTTCTGCCGCAGGAGGGATTGATCCTGCCTTTGGCGCGGCCAAGAAAGATGGTAAAAAGCAGCAGGGCCAGGATTTGGGTAGTAAAAGCCTTGGTAGAGGCAACTCCGATTTCGGTGCCGGCTCTTGTCAGCAGTACCAGATCGCTTTCTCTTACCAAAGTTGAATTGGCAACATTGCATATTGCCAAAGTTGCCACAAAGCCTGATTTTTTGGCCAAGGCTAAGGCTGCCCTGGTATCTGCAGTCTCTCCTGACTGGGAAATGGAGATAAAAAGGGAATTTTTAGGAACCACAGCATGGCGGTAGCGGTATTCTGAAGCTATTTCCACGGAAGTGTGGATCCTGGCAAGCTCCTCCAGGTAATATCTGCCTACCAGCCCTGCATGATAGGAGGTGCCGCAGGCTGCAATTTGAATATGTTCAATGTCCTCCAAAATTTTAGGATCCAGACCGTAAAAGGCCCCGGCATCAACATTATCCTCTGTAAGCCGCCCCAGGGCTGTATCATAAAGGGCCCTTGGCTGTTCGAAAATCTCTTTTTCCATGAAGTGTCGGCAGCCGCCCTTGGATACTGCCTCCACGCTTTCAGTGCACTGCTTGATCTCAGACTCCTGGGGTTTACCGTCCAAATCAAAGATCTGCACTTCATCTACGGTAACTTTACAGATTTGCCCGTCATTTAGGTAAATAAAGCGGGAGGTTACAGGAAGCAGAGCCAGCACATCCGATGCAGCAAAGTTTTCTCCTATGCCAACTCCTATGACCAGGGGGCTGTGACTGCGGGCGCATATGAGGACATCAGGCTCATCGGCATTAATGACGGCAATGGCATAGGCCCCCTCAACCTCCCTTAAGGCAAGCCTTACTGCCTCGAGCAGGGAGGGTGCGGTTTTCCTAAAGTCTGCTATAAGATGGGCCAAAACTTCAGTATCAGTTGAGGAGACAAACTCATAGCCCTTGTTAATAAGCTGTTCTTTTAGTTTGCGG
Organism: uncultured Enterobacterales bacterium; assembly: GCA_964399665.1. Taxonomy (GTDB): domain Bacteria; phylum Pseudomonadota; class Gammaproteobacteria; order Enterobacterales; family Succinivibrionaceae; genus Avisuccinivibrio_A. Next base: position 3,732 of record CAYNSI010000046.1, read on the forward strand.
TAATTTTCGATAATGCCGTTGTGAACTACCGCAATAGATCCTGATACATGAGGATGGGCATTTTCGCGCGTAGGCCTGCCGTGGGTTGCCCAGCGGGTATGGGCAATGCCAAGCCTGCCGCGGCCTATAAAATTTTTATCGGAGGCTTCCTTTTCAAGCTGTGCTACCTTCCCCGGGGTTTTGATGACCTCAAGGCTGCCGTTATCCACCAGGGCAAAACCTGCAGAATCATAGCCGCGGTACTCTAAGCTGCGAAGCCCCGTAAGGAGAATGTCTAAAATATCACGTCTGGCAACTGCTCCTACTATTCCGCACATTTAGCTGTTCTCCTTTTTGGGGCGTTCATAGTTTTCAATGAATTTAGGGTGTACTCTGGTGATAATCAGGGAATTTTCGGGCACATTGGAGGTCACCGTAGTTCCTGCTCCTATGGTGGCTCCACGTCCTACTTCAACCGGGGCTATCAGCTGCGTGTCGGAACCTACAAAAACATCATCACCGATGACGGTTTGATGCTTAAAGGCCCCGTCATAATTACAGGTAATGGTCCCTGCCCCTATATTAACATCATGGCCTATCTTGCTGTCACCAAGGTATGACAGGTGTCCTGCCTTGGTACCGCATCCTAAAGTGCTTTTTTTGATTTCAACAAAATTGCCCACATGTACTTCATTATCAAGGACACTCCCCTCTCTTAACCTGGCAAAGGGGCCGACACTGACATGCCTTTTTATCAAGACCCCTTCCATTACCGTATAGGGGAGAATAACCGAGTCATCTTCTATGGTGCAGTCTTTAATAATACATCCGGCTCCAATTTTGACATTGCTGCCAAGGACTACGCTGCCTTCTAAGATCACATTAACATCGATAACACAGTCTCTGCCGAAGACAAGCTCTCCTCTTAGGTCAAAACGCTCAGGGTCAATTAGGGTCAACCCTTCTGTCATAAGACGGATGGCTGCAAGCTCTCTGTAGACAGCCTCGGCATGAGATAGCTGCAGCTTATTATTAACCCCCAGTGCAGGTCTGGTATCCTGTGCGGCTATTGCAGTTACCTTTTTGTCGTCTTTTACCAAAAGACCTGCTAAATCAGTCAAATAATACTCTCCCTGGGCATTGGAGCTGCCTATTTTGGGCAGGTATTCTTTTAAGGTGGCAGATGATGCTGCCATGATCCCGGTATTGATCTCGGTAATTTTTTTCTGTTCTAAGGAGGCATCCTTTTCCTCAACAATGCCTGTGACATTCCCATTGTCATCCCTTATGATCCTCCCGTAGCCTGTGGGATCGTCAAGTTTGGCAGTGAGCATGGCAAGGCAGGCACCATCAGGATCTAAAAGAGGCTTTAGTAAAGAGGCATCAATTAAGGGGGTATCAGCGCACAGAATAAGACACCAGCTGTCAGATGAGGTGTTATCAATGGCGCAGGCTACTGCATTGGCAGTTCCAAGCTGTTCTTTTTGCAGTGAGAAGGAAAGTCTTTTTTTGATGTCATCATCAAGGCTTTGGCAATAATCTTGAACCTTACTGCTGCCATGTCCTGTTACCACATGGATTTTTACGGCGCCGATTTGGGAGGCAGCCTTGATCACATGAAAAAGCATAGGTTTTCCTGCAACCTGGTGCAATACTTTGGGGAGGTTGGAATGCATGCGTTTGCCAAGGCCTGCTGCCAAAATAATTACTTCACAATCCATAGTAGTGTCCTTCAATTGCGCCTGCTGCGCCAAAATACGTAAATCATCAAGAGCAATGCTGCAATGATAAAGGGAATTGACAGGATCTGCCCTACCGTAAAGATGGTACCGGTACTGTAATCTGCCTGTTCCTCCTTAAAGGGCTCAATAAAAAAGCGGGAGGTAAAAATAAGCAGGAACAGCAGGGACAGGATCATGCCGCGGGGGATTTTATGCTCACCTTTTAGATACACAGTAAGAAGGATTATAAAGGTAATAAGATAGGCTGCAGCCTCGAAAAGCTGGGCAGGGTATCTTGGAAAGGTCTCCCCCAAGGTTGTAAATACCACCCCGAAATTCCCTCCTGTGGGAATTCCCAGGATCTCCGAGTTCATGAAATTGCCAAGACGGATAAAGCAGGCGACCATGGCCACGGGAACTGCGAGCATGTCGCAAAGCTCCAGGAAGTGATAGCGTTTTTTTAAGGTAAAAAGATAAATGGCTGCAAGCACCCCCAGGGTGCCGCCGTGACTTGCCAGGCCTCCGCGCCAGATCTTAAGGATTTCAATGGGGTTGGCAAGATAGTAGTCAGGATCATAGATCAGGCAGTGTCCCAGCCGTGCGCCTACAATGGTGCCAACAAAAAGGTAAATTAACAGTCTGTCCAAATCTTCGGTGCGGTAGTTTTTGCGCCTGAAGAACCAGTGCATCATAAAGTAGCCTGCTACAAAACCTCCTGAGAACAAGATCCCATACCAGCGCAGAATTATAGGTCCGATGGTAAGTGCGGCAGGATCTACTGATGAGTAAAACAGCATGTCACATCCTTACAAGTCACAATCTTATGTTATAAGCCATGATTATATGCCAAAAGCTAAAGGCCCCCAACATGCCGTACTTTGAGGATCATCAGGTATAATTGCCCCATCTGTTTGCGGGGATTTTCTGATGCTTGAGGATCTTGAAAATCTTTTTTTTCACTCCGGGGTCCTGGCTTTAGGCTGTGGGATCTTTCTTGTTGCAGGATCACTTGTTAAAAAAGGACGCGGATTTTTTAAATCAGGCGTTACTGCCATGCTTTTTGGGGATGTCTGCTTTGCAGCAGCCATAGTGTTTCCCAAAAAAATTTACAATGTCATGTCATCTTACGGGATTGAAGAACTTCCTGCAGATCCGAGACTTCTGGGGCTTTTGTCAGGAGCTGTTTTAGTTCTTTTGGCAGCTTTGGTTTTTATCAGGAAAAAGCATCTAGAGCCTGTCATGGATGATGAGAGTGGTATGTCTTTTGAAGAAAAAAAACAGGCATGGCAAAAGGACAAGTTAAACCGGACCTTTCTTAAAAATGCCGGAAAAAAAGCAGATCCTAAACTTTTTGCAGGGGTGATAAAACAAACTAGCGCACCCTCTGACACAGAAAAGGCAGGGCAGAATAAGCCTTATTATCAGGATCCATCATGAAGATCTTTATTGCGGATCTTAAAACGGTATTATCCGGTGCTGAAGCTTACTACACAGTAACAATCCCGGGTGAGGAGCACTTTCACGGCAGGCGCAGGGACACTTACAGGGCAGGGAGGATCCTGCTTTTTTCAGCCCTTAATGCTTTTTACGGTTCCTATGAAGCCCTCCCTCATATCAGACTTGGGGAGCATGGTAAGCCTTTTTTTGACGATAGTCCTAATTTTTTTAACCTAAGCCACTCTGGTGATTTTCTGGCCCTTGCCGTTGCAGATGTGAATCAGGGCCTTGATTTGGAAGTTGCAAGCCCGCGCAAAAGGCTTGATGACCTTATTAAAAGGTATTTATCCTGCGGGGAGAGAGACTATCTTGAGGCCATGAGTTTACAGGAGCGCCACCTAAATTTTGGCTTTTGCTGGACGCTTCGTGAGGCCTTAATCAAGGAGTCAGGGCTTGGGATTGCAGGATTATCGAAAGTTAAGGTGGACTTTAAGGACAGGGCGGTAACTTGTCAGGATAACGGCAGAGGCAGGGTGTATTCCTATTATCTTCCCTCGTTAACGGATAATATTGCAGGAATGAAAGTGCCGCCTGCCTGGCTTGCCTTCTTTGTAAACCAAGATCTTATGAAAAACTTAAGCTGCAAGGTCCTGCCCTTTGAAATCTATCTTGTTACAAGAAAGGAGGATCCTGCGGGGGGATTTTTATTTACCACTTTAAACAAACAAAGCTTCTTTGACAGCTTTGATGTCAATTAATGGCATCACAGAACGGCAAGGGAAAGTAAGCTAAAGTAAGGTTAAGGTAATCAGGAGGATTTGTTCGACCCTGATCCTAAGACACTCTCAAGCCTTGAGCGCCAGGACTGTAAAGTTTCGGTTAGAGCCTGGTTTTTGATTTTCTCCTGCGACAAAGCCTCCCGCAGCCTTGCGATTTCGGCATCACGGCCTGCAAGATTGGCATGGTAATTTTTGCATATTGCCGAAAGCTTTTTTACCCTGACAAAAAGGGCATCCATGCGCTTGATGATATTAGTCTCACCTGCAGTCGGCTCTGTCATGATAATCCTCTAAAGAATATAGCGGCTTAAGTCTTCATTGTTGACCAGATCGGCAAGATGTTCGTTAACATAGGCTGCATCTATGACCACGGACTGGCCTGACTTGTCAGGAGCTTCAAAGGATATGGTCTCCAAAAGCTTTTCCATCATGGTATGAAGCCTTCTGGCCCCGATATTTTCGGTACGCTCATTTACCGTAAAGGCATCTTCTGCTATCTGCCTTATGGCATCATCAGTAAAGGCAATATCAATCCCCTCGGTCTTTAACAGCAGCTCATACTGCTTGGTAAGGGAAGCATGGGGTTCTTTTAAAATGCGCTCAAAATCATCGGTACTTAAAGCCTGCAGTTCCACCCTGATAGGAAGCCTTCCCTGCAGCTCGGGGATCAGATCCGAGGGCTTAGACATGGAAAAGGCCCCTGAGGCAATAAAGAGAATATGATCAGTTCTTACCATGCCCCATCTGGTGCTTACCTGGCAGCCTTCAATCAGGGGCAGCAGATCTCTTTGCACCCCCTGCCGTGACACTTCGGCACGGGATCCTAAGTTGTCACCGCCGCAGATTTTGTCGATTTCATCTATAAAGACTATGCCGTGATTTTCCACCAATTGCACGGCCTCAGAGCGCAAATCCTCCTGTTTGGTCATGGCTTCGGCTTCTTCTTCGGTAAGTTCGCGCAGGGCATCCTTGATTTTCATTTTGCGGGTGGTCCTGCGTCCGGCATTCATGGAATCAAAGATGGACTGCAGCTGATTATTCATCTCTTCCATGGCAGAAGGACCGCCGATAACGCTGATCCCGGGAGTCTTGTCGGTAACTTCAATTTCGATTTCCTTATCATCAAGCTCATGCTCACGAAGTTTTTTGCGAAAAAGCTGTCTTGTCGAGTTGGCAGCTTTCTGCTCGGGCGTCATCCCGTCAGGGGACAGTAAAATATCCAAAATTCTCTCTTCTGCTGCATCCTCAGCACGGGTCTTGTTTTTGCGAAATGCCTTTTCCTTGACCATTTTTACGGCAACTGCCGTAAGTTCCCTGATGATGGAATCAACTTCCTTGCCCACGTAGCCTACTTCAGTGTATTTTGTAGCTTCAACCTTGATAAAGGGGGCATCAGCAAGTGATGCCAGGCGGCGGGCTATTTCAGTTTTGCCAACACCGGTGGGGCCTATCATCAAAATATTTTTAGGATAGATCTCGGACCTTATCGCAGGATCTACCTGCATTCTGCGCCAGCGGTTCCTCAAAGCAAGAGCTACAGCCTTTTTGGCCTCACGCTGGCCTACGATATAGCGATCAAGCTCGCCTACTATTTCCCTTGGAGTAAGCTCACACATCTGAAGCCTCGCTGTCCAGTGTTTCTATCACATGGTTTTGATTGGTAAACACGCATATGTCACCTGCAATCTGCAGGGATTTTGCAACTATGTCATAAGCATCCAAATCGGTATTGGCGCATAGGGCGCGGGCAGCGGCCAGAGCGTAATTGCCCCCTGAACCTGTTGCCAAAATATCATCATCGACCTTGATGACATCGCCTGTTCCTGTAAGCATGAAGGAGTAATTTTTATCAGCCACAATTAAGACGGCCTCTAGCTTTCTTAAAGATCTGTCAGTACGCCACGCCTTTGCCAGGGCAACGCAGGCACGTTCCAAGATCCCCTGATGCTCCTCAAGCTTGCTTTCAAAAAGATCCAATAAAGTAAATGCATCGGCAGTAGAGCCGGCAAAGCCGGCTATGACCCTGCCTTTAAAAAGCTTTCTTATCTTGACGGCATTTGCTTTAAGAATAGTGCTTTGCCCCATGGTAACTTGTCCGTCACCGCCTACTGCCACTTTGCCGCGGCGTCTTACCGAAACTATTGTTGTCATCCTAAGGCTGCCTTTAAGTTACTCTGCCCTTGGTTCCTCAACCAGAGAGCAGCGGCTTACAAGTCCTGCCTCTCCAAGGCGGTTGAATTCTGATCTTGCAAATTCACGATCCGGGAAGGGGCCGATTTTTAGCTGATAGCTGTTGTTTTCTGATGCGACCACATGGGAGGATAACCCCTGAAAGGCAACCAAAGCCTTCTGCTCGGATGCTAGAGCCTCGGATGCAAAGCTGTCACAATAAAGCCAGGCATCACTTGGCTGCCCCGCAGTATCAACAGGGGCAGGCTCCTGTGCAGGGGGTGCTGCTTTAGTATCAGGTGCACTTGAATCTGGGGTTGTGTCACTGCCTTGTTTCATGCCTGCAAAAGGATCTTCTGCAGGATCTGCCGGCTGGTAATCCTGACTTAAAAGATTGGTGTAATCGTATCTTTGGGAAGCAGGAACCTTTTGATCCTGATTTAAGGAAAGTTCTCCTGATTCTTCAGCGTTAAGATCACCTAATATGTCATCTGTTTGGGTACTTTCATCCTGTTGATTTCCTGAAAATATCATGACGATCAAAAGCACCACAACCAGGGCTGCCAGAGCGCAGACTATGGCGGTTTTCCTGTCTGTTCTAAGTTTGTTTAAAAAGTTCTTTAACAAGTCCATAAACAAATATCCAAGGTGCGACACAGATATAACCTAATATGGGGACAGCATATACGCTTTTAAAGTACTTAGGCTACATATGTTCCATAACATTGATGCCAAGCAGGTTAAGTCCCTGTTTTAAAACTTTCGCCGTAAGGGAGCACAGCGACAGCCGCCCTGCTTTCAGTTCCCCGGGGACACCTGCCTTAAGAACTGGGCAGTGTTCATAAAAGTGCATAAAAAGCCCCGCCAGCTCATAAAGGTAGGTACACAAAAGATGCGGCATGGCCTTTTGGGCAGCCTCGTTTATCGTTTCGGGGAAAGCCAGCAGTTTTCCTGCCAAATCGATTTCAGCCTCTTCCCTGAGGATCAATGGCCCGGGGTCGATATCAGCCCTGCGCTCAATGGATTTTATTCTTGAGTAGGCATACTGCAGGTAGGGAGCGGTATTACCTTCAAAGGAGAGCATCAGGCTCCAGTCAAAAATGTAATCCGTGGTACGGTTTTTACTGAGATCGGCGTATTTTACGGCACCTACTGCGATGTTGTGGATCACCTGCTGCCTTTCAATACCGGTAAGATTGGGACTGCGCTCTTTGAGCATATCAGCGGCTCTGGCTTCTGCCTCATCAAGGAGCTCTTTTAGCTTAACCGTGCCTCCGGATCTGGTTTTATAGGGTCTGCCGTCAGAACCGAGCATCATCCCGAAGGCATCATGCTCAATAATAATGCTCTCGTCGGCATAGCCTGCCATGCGGGCTATAGCCCAGGCAGACTGAAGGTGCTGATGCTGCCTTGAGTCTATAAAGTACATCAGCCTGTTGGCCTTAAGGGTTTCAACGCGGTATTTGACACAGGCAATGTCCGTGGTGGTGTAAAGGAAGCCGCCGTCACTTTTGCGTACAATCTCACCTATTGGTTCGCCATTCTTGTTTTTAAACTGAGGCAGGAATACCACCACGGCACCTTTGTCCTCAACGGCGATACCCTTTTTAAGAAGATCATCGACTATGTGGGGGAGCATGTCATTGTACAGGGACTCTCCCATGGTGTCCTGTTCGGTTAAGGTGACATCAAGGCGCCGGTAAATTTCCTGATTATGAGCCATGGTAATGTCAACCAGCCTGCGCCACATGGTACGGCAGTATTCATCACCACTTTGAAGCTGCACTACATAGTTCCTGGCCTTTGCTGCAAAGGCAGGATCTTGGTCGTAGCATGCCTTGGCTTCACGGTAGAAGGCTTCAAAATCACTTAAATTAAAATCGGCACCATTTTGCGCTTCCTGCTGCTCAAGGTAAGCAATCAGCATTCCAAATTGAGTGCCCCAGTCTCCTATATGATTGGCTCGTATTACCTTGTGGCCCAAAAACTCAAGGATCCTGACACAGGCATCACCTATTACTGTCGATCTGATATGGTGAACAGCCATTTCCTTGGCAACATTGGGGGCTGAGTAATCAACTACAATGGTATCAGGATGCTCTGAAGTCATTACTCCAAGCCTGGGATCACGGTTCATTGCCTCAAGATCATCGGTGATGGCCTGAATTGAGACAAAAAAATTAATAAAGCCTGCACCTGCAATTTCGGTTTTGGAAACGGCAGCGCATTTTGGCAGTCCTGCAACAATAAGTTCTGCAATCTGCCGCGGGTTTTGGTGTAAAACTTTGGTGAGTACCATGGCAAGATTGGTGGCAAAGTCACCATGGCTTTTGTCCCTGGTCCTGTCAATGCGGATATTTTCGACAATGCTTTTGGGAATATCATAAGTCTCATTAAGTTTCAGTAGACTTTGGTAAAGCAGGGCTTTAATTTGGTTTTTCATACAAATTTAAGATCTCATCAAAGGAAGGATTTCCAAAGGAAAGCTCCCCGGAAAACTGACTTAGGATACCACAAAAGATCAAAGAAGGCTTCTGGGTGTACGCGATTGCATGATTTACCCCTTGACATGGTAGAGAATTTTACAGGAAGAGTTTAAAGAGCGGACTCAGGAGCAGATGATAGCTTGTGTTATGGAGAACTTGAGGCTCCGGGCAAGTCCAGTGCAAATTCTTCCCCCTGCAGCGAGAAGCCAACAGAGGATAAGCTCTTAAAAGATCTTTTAGAATTTGTGTTAAGTTCCACATAATACGCAGGCTGATCTTATTCTTTACC
>CAYNSI010000047.1:0-12463 GCA_964399665.1 uncultured Enterobacterales bacterium
TAAGTACGATCATTCCACAGGTTATCGCGCTCAAGCTTAAGGCCTTTAAATCTTTTAGTGCCGCAGGCAAAGAGCTCATAAAAGGTAGAAACCAGGACTGTTTTACCGAAGCGACGGGGACGGGATAAAAAGAATATGCCTTTATCCAGGGCAATCTGTGCTACTAAATCAGACTTATCGACATACAACTTCTTTCTATCAATTATATTGGCAAAGCTTACATAGCCTACCGGCAGTGTCTTTTCCAATAAAATTTGAGCAGGCATCACCATAGAAATCCCCCTTTATATTAGTTTTATCATAGCACAGACAAGGGCTGTTGCGCCCCATCATCCTGCCTTAAAGCCTGCATCCGATAGAACATCTGTCGAAGGGCCCCTCTTTTACCCGTCTTTAGCAACCCAGAAGTATATAAATGGCCTATCCATACCGTTTAGAGCAATGGTTTGAGTTTTTTCTATGGGTGCAACCTCATAAGTCATATGTTTAAAATACGTTGAATTCAACATATTTAAAAAAAGCTGCAGAAGCAAAATTAGAGAGCAGGGCATGACAATCCTGTATGCCTCTAAAGCCCGGTGTAAAGACGAATCAAAAAAACTCATTCTTCTGCTCTAATAAGATGAATCCAAGAATGCACTTGTATCATAAATAGAACTGCAGGAACTTATATCAATCTTAATAGAACCCTCCAACGGAGTGCCTTCGGTGTTAGCAATGATCTCTTCTAAAAATGCAGAACGGGCGCCGCCGCGTATATATCTTAACCTTGGGAATGTGCAATAAGTAAGATAGAGCAAATCTTTTGCTCTTGTTATGGCAACATAGGCAAGTCTTCTTTCCTCGCCTATCTCATCGCGTGCTGCCCTATATGAAGGCAAACAGCCTTGTTCCCATCCAACTACAAACACTACCTTAAACTCAAGCCCTTTGGCTGAATGTATCGTTGAAAGATTAACAAAGGAGCTGCATGTAACATCGCCGTTTTCTTTCATTTCAGAGGAGGCAAGCAAAGAGGCATTGCTTACAAAAAGCACGGCATCGCTGAAAACATTGCCATCCTCATCTAAGATAGGATTTTTCCGCCACTCATTCATCTGCTCTGCAGCATGGCGCAGTAATTCCTCAATATTACCTATCCTGCCCTCACCTTCTGATACCTTTTGCTGTTCTTTAAGATCCTTTTCTTCATAATATTCCCTTAGACCGCTGTCGTTGATGATGGTCTCAAGAGCCTCATTAAGCGGTAATCCTTCTACGGCATCCTTAAACTTTAAGATAAGCTCATAAAAGGGGATCATGGGCGTAATATTAGTCTTTAAAGCCTTATTTTTAGGATCTTCTAACAAAGCTCCAATACCGCGCTCTAATGCCGTAAACAAAGAACAATTCTGTTCTGCGGCACTTTGCTGTAAAAAATCAAGCTTGGCATCCCCTATTTTGCGGCTTGGAACATTTATTACCCGGGTTAGAGCAGCATTGTCATCCTGATTGACAGCAAGCCGCAGATAGGCCATAACATTCTTAACTTCCTCCCTGTCATAAAAGCGCAGCCCGCCCCAAATGTTATAACGTATGTCAGCTCCTGTAAGACTTTGCTCAAATTTTAGGGACAAAGAATTAAAGCGGTACAAAATAACCATGTCACTGTAGGAAATATTTTCTTTAACATGAAGTCTTTTTATTTCCCTTGCGACAAAATCAGCCTCTTGAAAGGAATTGTTAAAGCCTTTTATGACAACAGGATTACCCTCACCTCTTGCAGCTCTTAAGTTCTTGGCAACCAGTCTTTCATTTGAAGATTGCAAAAGGGCATTGGCAACATCCAAGATCTGCCTGCCTGAGCGATAATTATCCTCAAGGGAAATCAGCTTTGCCTGGTCAAAATCATCAACAAAGCGCGATAAATTTTTAAAATCAGCGCCCCTCCAGGAGTAAATTGACTGATCATCATCCCCTACTGCGGTTACAAAAGCTTTATTGCCTGCCAAAAGCTTGATAAGACGGTATTGAATGGAATTGGTATCCTGGAATTCATCCACCAGAATATGCAAAAAACGCTTATGCTGTAATTCAAGCAGCTGTCTGTTGTTTAAGAAGGTTTCATAAGTTCTTAGCAAAAGCTCTGAAAAATCCACCAGAGATGATCTTTGACAATACTCTTCATAGTTATAGTAAAGTTCTACTAAGTCATCAGGCTGAAAATTTTTCTTTAAAGTACTTGAAAGAGTGTCCCCTGAATAATCTTTTGCCCTGTGCCCCTTTTCCTTTGCAGATGAAATCTCCTCACAGACAGCTTTTACAATCTTGTCCGAGCTTTCGTCTACAGACTTAAAAGGAAAGTCCATCTCTATTAGAATCCTTTTGACAATCCTTTTTTGATCATCAGCATCGATAATAGTGAAGTTGGGCTTAAGCCCCGCTGCAAAACTGTAGGAACGCAGAAAGCGGGCGCATATAGAGTGAAAGGTTCCGGCCCAAAGATATTCAAACTTTTCAATATCACTGCAGGCTTTTGCCACCCTCTCTTTCAACTCGGATGCTGCCTTATTAGTAAAGGTAACTGCCAAAATCTCCCAGGGTTTGACCTTAAGTTCGCGCAAAAGGTAGGAAATACGCCCAACTACTGTAGTAGTCTTGCCGGTTCCCGCCCCTGCCAGGATGAGAAGATTACAAGGTTCTGCCGTTACTGCCTTAAGCTGACTTTCGTTAAAAAGCTTAAGGTAATCATCTGCCATGATGTTCCTGCCTCTGTGCTTTGAGTATTGTTAAGTTGCCTTCAGTTATGTGTAAAAGTTCCGTTAAGCTGTCCAAAACTACATGAGGAGTACTTGCAAGCTTATAAAAGGAGTATGCTCTTGCCCCATAGCCTCCCTTAAGCCAGGCACACTGCACTCCGGCTGCCACAGCACCGTTGATATCCGTAGAAGGCCCGTCACCGACATGGAGGATCTCCCCTAAAGATACCTTACAAAGTTTTGACAGCTCCACAAAAAGATCTGCATTAGGCTTGCGTCTTAATCCTTCATGAGAAGGTCTTAGGTTATAGCTGAAAAAACGCTCAAGCCCAATGGCTTTCAAGTTGACATTACCGTTTGACAGGGCCGCAAGGGGATATGCCTCTGACAGAATGCTTAAAAGATCAATGGTACACTGCGGCACACGAAAGCTTGAGCGTACGGACACAAACTCATCTACCAGCGCAAAAGCCTCTTTTAAGCCTCCTGGCAGCGGTCTTTTTAAAAGCTCAAAAGCCTGTACCAGGGTCCTTGCCCTTAACAGAGTAACATCATCCAAAAGCGCAGGTTCTGCCTCCCACAGCCTTCTTTTTACGATATTCCAAAATACCGGATCTCTTGCAAAGCCCTCAAGCTTATATCTGTCACACAAAAGGACGGCAAAGTCTTCCTCTGCCCTTAAGATCACCGGAAGATTGTCATAGAGGGTATCATCCAAATCAAAAGAAATGACCTTAAAGGGGGTCAGTCTTTTCCAAAAAATCATTGCTCATCCTCTTTGCGAGCCCTGGGGTGGGCTTTTTTATAGATCTCCTTTAAATGAGCAAAATTTAAATTGGTATAAACCTGGGTTGCCGCAAGACTCGAATGTCCCAGCATTTCCTGCACGGCCCTTAAGTCTGCGCCGTTACTTACCAGTTCTGTGGCAAAGGAATGACGTAATTTATGGGGTGAAATATTAAGATTAAGGCCTGTTTTTTGTGCCAGCCCATCCAGGGCATATTCTACTGCCCTGGCGGAAAGACCCCTGCCAAAGCGGTTTAAAAACAGAGCATTGTCCTGAGGCTTAAACACTTCCCTGACTTTAAGGTAGGAATTAATAAAATCCAGGGCAAAAGGCGCGCAGGGGACAATTCTATCCTTCTGCCCCTTACCCCTTACTCTTACGGTTTGATCCTCAAAATCCACATCACCAAGCTTGATGCTGACAAGCTCACTTACCCGAAGTCCCGAGGAAAACAGCAGTCCTGCCATGGCAAGATCTCTTATATCCCCGGGAGTTTCAGTCTTAAGGCTTAATAACGTATTAATTTCGTTTAGGGAAAGAATTTTGGGCAGTGATTTTTTAATCTTGGGGACCTTTAGATCATCAATGGGGTTTTTACTGAGGCTGCCTTCTTTTATCAGGAATTTATAAAAAGAAGACAGGGCATAAAGATCATGGGCAATGGAAGTTGTCGAGCGCGGTGAGCCGTCCTTTTTATACCAAAGCTTTCTTTGGATAACCCTAAGGACACTGCCTGAAACCTGCGCAAAACTTTTAATATCAGGATAGCCCACCCGCAGCAGGGGCAGCAGGGAGTCTAAAAGACGGCTGTAGCTTTGAATAGTCCTTCGAGAATAACGTCTTTCTGCCTCAAGGTATGAAATGAAGGCTTTGATCTCCTCTTGTAAAGTATCCATGGCTAGATCTCAATAATTCCCTCATAAACAGTGTCCGCAGGCCCTGTCATGATGACTTCACCCTCTTTGGTTAAAGACACACTAACTGAGCCTCCCCTTAAGACTGCTCTTGCTTCTTCATTTTTTAGCAAACCAAGTTCCAATGCTGCTGCAAAGGCTGCGCAGGCGCCGGTGCCGCAGGCTAAGGTTTCCCCGCAGCCTCTTTCATAAACCCTGACTTCAAGTTTCTGCTCCTGTGCAATTACCTTTACAAATTCTACATTTACCTTTTCGGGGAAGAATTCATGATCCTGGAGGAGCTTTCCTACATCAAAAAATTCCTCGTCATTGATAAGGGGAACAAAGAACACCGCATGGGGATTCCCCATGGATACGGGGAAAAATTTCAAAGGTTTATTTTTCAGGATGAGATCATAAAGGGGCCCGTCTCCTGAAGCCCTGCAGGGGATCTTATCCAAATCAAAAACAGGCTTTCCCATGTTGACGGATACCAGGCCGTCAGGGTTTATCTTTAAAGTAAGCCTCCCTGCCATGGTGCTTACCTTAATTTCCTTCTTGGAGCTTAAGCCGTGCTCGGTTACAAAGCGCACAAAGCATCGCGCCCCGTTGCCGCACATCTGCACTTCAGAACCGTCCTGATTGAAGATCCGATAGTGAAAATCAAGCTCAGGATCATATGGGGGCTCAACTACCAAGAGCTGATCAAAACCAATTCCAAAATGGCGGTCAGAAAGTCTTCTTATCAACTCCTTTGAAAAGAAGATCTTCTGGGTTACGGCATCGACTACCATAAAATCATTACCCAGGCCGTGCATCTTGGTAAAGCGAAGGCGCATATCAGTCCTCCAAAAGGCTTTCGCAGCTTATAAGATCAGAAAAAGACTGTCTCTTTCTTATTATTTTAGCCTTATTTGCCGATACCATGATCTCACATGGCAGAGGACGGCTGTTATAGGTTGAGGCCATGGAAAACCCATAGGCCCCGGCTCCCTTGACCACAAGATAGTCCCCTGGGGAAACAGCTAATTTGCGATCTTTCCCTAAAAAGTCATCACTTTCACAAACAGGGCCTACCACGTCATAAGTCACCTTATCACCTGTACCTCTTATTGCCTCAATAATATTCATCCATGAGTTATAAAGGGCAGGACGAATAAGATCATTCATGCCTGCATCAACAATGCAAAAATTCCTGCTCTCCTGCTCTTTTAAATAAAGCACCTTAGTAACCAAGATCCCGGCATTGGCAGCTATAGCCCTGCCCGGCTCAACATATATTGCAAGGTTGTCGTCAGTTATTTTTTGCAGTACCGCCTGCAGGTACTCACTGGGGGTTGGCGGAGTTTCATCACTGTAGGTGACCCCAAGTCCCCCTCCTATATCTATGTGGTCGATGCTGATCCCAAGACCCTTTAATTCTTCATATAAAGCAAGAAGTTTATCTACAGCCTCTGCAATGGGCTCCTTCGTCACCATCTGCGAGCCTATGTGACAGTCAATTCCCACAATATTAAGATTAGGATCTGCTGCCATTTGTCTGTAAAGATCCTTTGCCAAGTTAAGATCAATGCCAAACTTGTTCTCCTTAAGCCCTGTAGATATGGCAGGATGGGTTTTGGCATCCACATCAGGATTGACCCGCACTGCCACCGGAGCCTTAACGCCCAGGGCCCTTGCAGTATCAGAGATGACCTTAACTTCAGGGATGGATTCAATATTAAGGCATAAAATCCCCTTTTTAAGAGCAAATTCAATCTCACTTTGTTTTTTTCCAACCCCTGAAAATACGCAAGAAGCTGCCCTGCCTCCTGCTGCTAAGACCTTCCTTAACTCACCTTCTGAAACCACATCAAAGCCTGAGCCCCTAGAGGCCATTAAATTTAAAATCGCAAGGGAAGAATTTGCCTTTACGGCATAGCAGATAAGATGCCTCCGCCCCTTTAATGCCTGTTCAAAGGCATTCATATGCTGCTCTAAGGCAGCCTTGGAGTAAATGTACAAGGGCGTGTCGAATTTTTCTGCAAGCTCTTTTACCGCCAGGTTTTCAGCAAACAGAGTATCGTTGTGATAGTTAAAATAATCCATGGGTCATCCTATTTTTAAGGACAATCAGCCTGTTGCAGCTCCAAGTTTACTGTTTGCAGGAGCCTTTGACGGCTGATAAGGGGTCCTTATTGTGTGTCTGCTGCTTCCTGCTGCTCTTTATCGGCACTGTTTTCCGAGCTTACAATAAGAAAGCTGCCCTTGTTCCTGTCATTTTCATCGGGCATATAAAGATCATACTTAAGCCCGCAGCCTGACAGGCAGACGAGCAGAATCAGGGCACTTACCGTTTTTAACGCACTCATAAAATATCCTTGAAAATTAATCAATAACAGGATCTCCTTTGATGGTAAAGGGATGTATTGCCTTAAGATCCCTGCTTAAGACAAAATACTGCGGCAGGTTAAAATGCATGGAGCTCCTGCTGATATCTTCGCTTTGATTAGTATAAAAACGATTTATGGCATTGACCAGTGCCACACGGGATCCTACGTAATTAGGGTAGATCTCAACTTCATTTTTTTCATTTACTATGTAAATATCCCAACCCTGCTCAAGAGGGGCAAAAAAGTACTGTCTTATCCCCATACTGGCATAACGGTCAACAAGAGGCGGCACCTGCATCGAGAACTCAGGACGCATGTCATAGGGAGAGTAAAGACTGAGGCTGAAATCATCATGCAAGAAAGGATGGTGCCTTACAATCTTAACACCCCTTTCCTCCTGGTATTTGGCAATGTATTGATTGGGACCGATATAGAAGGTACAGAAGCTCCTGTCGACCTTGCAGCCCAAAACTTTTTTTATAAGAGACAGCACGTCATAACGGATTAGATCCCGGTGATACCTGGAGTAGGAACATACCTCAATACGCCTTAAGGCAAGAGAGCTGTCAAAGGATGACGCCGTCGTGTCGACGCGAAGCATGATGGCAAGCAGCTCAGCAATACCTTCTTCACCATCAGGCAGGGATATGACCCTAAGCTCCCCCCAGGAATTGTAGACAATTACGGCAACCGATCCTACAAGACACATGCGCTCCTTGCCGCAGGATAATGAAAATCCGATATTAACATCAATCCCTGCAACCATACTCTGCAAGGTCACATCCCTTTCAAAATTAAGAACAATGCAGCAGGATTTAATCACCCTGGGCCGCTGCAGATCAGCTTCCAGAATCTTCGTGGGTCTGTTGCTGAAAATGCGCTCAATATCGGAAGCAAGACTTTTAATATTTTCAGGAGTGACTATCCCGACATCACCAAATACATGACACTTGGTGCGGGGAGTCAAAAGGCCGTTGCTGCAGGCCCAGGTTATGACCTCAGAAAGCCTTTCACCAACATATGCCGCCTTTGAGGCCAAAAGAGCAGGGTCATCAGGCGCTTTGGTATACAGATACCAGCCGCTGCGGCACAGGGAGTCTCTGCCGGGACGGACAAAAGTAAGATGCGCCTCCTCAAGGGCCGAGGTGATTTCAGCATTCAGTACAAAGATCTTGCCGGCATAACGGTCAAAAGCAGCATAGAGCTTTCTTGATAACACCCCGGCATCATCGGAGGTAATGGCGTATTCAATGCCGTGGCGTACTGAAAACATCAAAAGAGCTTTATAGCTTTTGACCAGTGATGAGAAGAGATCTTGATACAAAATTTTGGCATAGTCTATTCTCCAGCGATCTTTATTTTCCAAAAGACGGGTTTTCTCTTCATCCCAGCCCCATTGAGACTTAAGTTTGCCAAGCAGTTCTGCCCTGTCATCATTAATGGCAGAATTTAATTGTTCTCCCATGCCTGAATAAATCTTAAAGAAAAAGCATACTCTTGCAAGCTCCAGGCGCTTAGGATCATGGGCTGCCTGAAGAAAGTCGGAAATTTTTTGATAAAGCAGAAAATAAGGATCAATGTCCAGGCTGTATCTTCCCTTAGACTGCACCCTGTCCCTGACGGCGGTTGAAAGCAAATCACATCCTGGGTATTCGCTGGCATAGGCTTCCATTAAAAGAATTTTAAGCACGGCCTTGAAGGGGGAATCAATTCCCTTGTACAGCAGCCACAGCCCGGAACCAAAATATTCAGCAGGAGAGCTGTTTACCACAGACCCGAAATCAAAGCACTCATCCTCCTTAAACACCCCGGAGTTTTTAATCTCCAAAACGGCAGCCTTATAGTCTTTGATTTCAGATTTGGTATCTACAAAAAACCACATAATATAGCGCCCGCACAGTCTCAAAGCCGAGCGGTAAAATTCATCCAGCAAAAAAAGATTTTGCGCCGAACCGCAGTTATCCCCGTCTAAAGTATCGTGAAGACCTGCTGTGAAACGATTTTCTCTGGTAATAAAAAGGTTTACCTCAACCCCGAAGGCCTTGCAGAAGGCGGTGATAAATCGGCATTTTTGGCTTAGAGCAAAGCTCTCATCATCGCTTAACTCATCCCTGACACAAACCCAGATATCAAAATCAGAGCCAACTCCCTGGCATATCGTTGCCGTGGAACCCATGGCATAGAGGGCATAAATGCTGTGTTCTTTAGGCTCCTTAAGCTCTTTGTTACAAGTCAGCTTCAAAAGCCACTCTTTTTGGGTCTTATTGAGGGTAAAACAATCAATGCCGTGGGGGACTCTGCCTTCTCGAAATCCCGGGACCAATGGATCATGAAAATGCAGCATCACGGGGACAATTTCCAACAGAAAACGGGCCTCAGGCAGGGCGGCATCCCTTGCAATACCAAGGCGCACATTATTTACTTCATCATAGAAGCGCTTTCTTTTAAGAATTCTGTCCCTGATGTTAAAAGCTTTCCCCATATGCTTTGTGCCGTAAGCTTAAGAGTAGAGCAAATTTTGTGATTAGACTGGTCTAATGTCAAGCTGTTTTGGCTTTTATAAGCTAATAAGTGTTATGATATTACACCAGATTTTTACACCAGCATATTTTGAGAACAACAAATGCAAAAGAGAACCGATCGGCCGGCAGGAAGCAATACCAAGGGTTCTTCCAGCAAAGAATCCCAATTGCTCAATGAGGCGGAAAATCTTGTGAAAACCGCCGACGCACTCAAAGATGCCGAAAAAGATCTCAGAGCCTCCTTGAAATCAGACGCAGGGGCGCACAAAGCTGTCAAAAACGGGCAGGCTCATGCAGCAAATACCCCTGCCATGCCGCAAAAATCAGTAAGGCATGTGGCTCCCATAAAGCCCGAGGCTCAAAAGGCGCAGACTCAGGAACTTCTGCAGGAAAAACCACAACCCTCCCTAGTACAGGAAAATACCAAAGAGCAGGACCAGAGCAAGCCTGCTGTAAAAAGCGCACAAACCCCGCCTGCTGCAGACACAACAAAAACTTCTGCAGACACCACCTTAAGTTCTGAACCTGAAGTTAAAACCGAGGCTGCAGCTTCTGCAGTGACCAATCCTCCTGCCGCAGCAGATCCTGGATCTCCTTCTCATGATTTTCTTGCAGACATCAAGGCCTTAAGAGGTCGCATCTGTGTGCTTGCTTTTTTTACGGTGGTAATTTTGGCAGGTTTAGGAGGCTATGCCGGATACAGCTACAATGAGATTAACTCCCTAAAAGAACAAAACAGGATCCTGCAGGAAAGAGCTGAGGACTTTATTAAAGAAAAGGAAAAAATTGCAGATGCCCTTGTTAGGACTGAAGATCTCATAGCTGTCAACAATGATCTGCAAAACACCAACCAAAAGCTTGCAGGCCAATATGAGGATCTGAGCTTTGCGGTAATTGAATCTTCCTTAAAGGGAGATAATGCCCTTGCTGACATTGAAGTTATAAACCAAAGAATTGGCAGTATTGAAAGCCGGGATCCTAACCAGTGGAAAATAATAGAGAGCATCTTTTGCATTAAAAATGCCTACCTTAAGTATGTGCTGGGAAAAGATCCTGCCACAGCCTTATGGGAGCTGCGCCAAGCCGACCAGGTGATAGCCGGCATAGAGCAGGAGGAGTTATTGCAGCTTAGATCTGCCATAGCAAGGGATATTGCGCAATTAGAATCCTTAAGACAGCCTGACTTTTTCGGCATCCGCGAGCGCCTTAATAATATTATAAAAACTGTAGACAGCCTGACGCTTAAAGGTCCTGCAGACAATGCATCAGATGACGGTGATAACCTGCAGGATGACTCCAGAGGACTTGTGACACAATGGCGGGAAAATCTCATAGCTTCTGCAAAGGAGTTTTCATCACGCTTTATTGAAATAAAAACGCGCAATCCAGAAAATGCCAGTGACTTCATTCCCCCTGAAGCTGAGTTTTACTTAAGGGAAAATATCAAAACCCGTTTGGTGATGGCATTGTCATCAATTACTACCATGGATGTTACTGCCTATAAAAATAATATTGCCGAGGCCCTGCGCATGGTGTTTGTCTATTTTGATGTTAATCAGCAGACCACAGGCGCCGTTGTCGACGCATTAACAGAGCTTGAAGATGCCCTGGTAGATCTGCCCGTGCCCCTTACTCTTGAAAGCTATACCTATCTTGACAGCTTCGAAGAGAGCCTTTTGTCTGCGGGCAAGGAGTAGATCATGCTCAAATTTATCATCTCTCTTCTGTGCATTGGCATCGCTGCCGCTGCAGGCCCCTATCTTGCCGGGTCTCAAGGGCTGGTGCAGATAGTTACCCAAAATTATGAAATCAGCACCTCCATAACCGTGGCTGCGGCAATCATCGCAGTAGTCTATGTAGTACTGTTGGTAGTGATAGGATTAATCCTGAAAATTACCCGTTTCCCTGCAGCTGCCAAAAGCTTTTTTAGAAGACGCACCAAAGACAAGGCTGCATCCTTAAACACCAGAGCCGTAACTGCCTATGAACTGGGCGATTATGAGCGGTCCCTTACCCTGGTAAATGATCTTAAAAAATTAAAACAGCTTACCCCCGAAGCCTTATTTTCCGCGGCAAAATCAGCCTTTGCCCTGGGAGATTACCGCAAAACCAGAGACCTTCTGGATGAGGCCCAAAAACTTGGCGGAGAAGTAAAAAATGCTGTTGCCGTCATTAGAACAAAACTTAATTTAAAACTTAAAAACCCCCAGGCTGCCTTGGAAGTCTTAAATGAGGCCAAAAACAAGGTAAGCTCAAAGCTTGGTGCCGAACTTGCCTACCAGTGCTGTCTTAGAGAGGATGATCTTAAAAGTCTGCAGGAAATGATTCCCCAGCTTTTAAAGTACAACATTATCAATGATAAGGAAGCCAAAAAGATCAAGCTTGCCTATATCAACAAGAAGCTTAAGGCAGCTGACAGCGGCCAGGAAATAAAGAGAATTTGGGACACTTTCAGCAGGAATGACAAAAAGAATCCTGCCATAGCAGGCGCTGTTATCAGCAGAATGATCACGGCAGGTGATATCGATAACGCCCGTAAGATCTGCCTTAATCTTTTAAAGGACAATCATGATGCTGAGATTTTGGAGCTTATAGCATCGTGGAATATCTCAATTCCCGAGGTGCTGGAGCTTTTAAAAAGCCAGGCATCAGGAAATCTTATCGCCTCTCAGGTCAATGTCCCACTTCTTAAGGCCATGGGCAATCTGGAGCTTCATGAAGGAATGTTAAAAGAAGCTCAGGAGCACTATGAACAGGCCTTTGCCCTTAATAAAAGTGCCGATATCTGTCTTAAGCTTGCCTCAATTATGTCCTCTCAGCGCCGCTACGATCAGGCAGCACTGTATTATGAAAAAGCCTTCAGGGCTGGTGCAAATCAGCTTCTTGCAAAAAGCTGACTATGTCCTTAGGCAAGCCTTTGAAGCTTTAAGATAATCTCTTGAGCAGATTCACAAAAACATCCTGATATTTACTGCACACAGGATGCGCGCCAGGATGAGGGGGGCTGCGTTGTCACCTCACAGGAGCACAAACACCAGGAGGCATAATGTACATTACCTATCGAACCCCCCTAAAGGTGATGACTGTTACGTTTATTTGGCACAGACCGTTAGATCTCCTGTTAGCGGTAAACCTAAAACCACTGTGATAT
>CAYNSI010000048.1:0-12448 GCA_964399665.1 uncultured Enterobacterales bacterium
AAAGGAGAAGAAGCATGGGAATATCTTAGATGTTTCATCCCTTCAATTACATCACGTGAAACCGTAGTGTTGGTACAGGCAAGACCGTCTACCCCGAATCTTAGGCAGGCATCACAAACTTCCTCAAGCTGCTCAAAAGTAAGATCAGGAGAGATTTTTATTACCAGTGGCACATAGCGCCCATAGCGCCCTGCAAGACGCTTCTGCTCTTTTTTCAAAGTCTCAATCAATTTTACTAGATGATCTGCTTCCTGCAGTGCTGTAAGCCCGGGCGTATTAGGACAGGAGACATTTGCGGCAATATAGTCGCAAAGAGGATAAACCTTATGCATGCAAATTAAATAATCAGAAGCGGCATTCTCAAGGGAGGTGGTTTCATTTTTACCGATGGAGACCCCCACAATACCCTTATAGCTGCGTTTTGCGAGGTTTTGGCACAAAAAATCCACGCCCTTATTGTTAAAGCCCATGCGGTTGATAATGCCCCGGGCTTTTTTAATGCGGAACATTCTAGGTTTTGGATTGCCGTCCTGGGGTTTTGGAGTTACCGTTCCAAGCTCCAGATGGGAAAATCCCAGCCCCCCCAGAAAATCCACTGCCTCTCCGTTTTTATCCATTCCTGCGGCCAAACCCAAAGGATGAGCAAATTGAAGTCCCATTACCTCCAGGGGGCGGAAGGGCACCTTTTGGGAGAACACATACTTTAAAAGACCTGAGCTTAAAGTACTGCCCCATCTTATGACAAGGCCGTGGGCATCCTCAGGATCCAAAGCAAATACCAGTGGTCTTATAAAATAAGGGTAAATGCTGTAGATGGACATTTAGGATACCTGTTTTAGGGAAAGAAACTTATTTTTTGAATTTACCGTAAGCTTGAAGCGGCCGTGAATCCCCTGCATGGTAGTAAAAGCACGCAAATGGTTGGCATCCAATTGTATGGATGGACCTTCCTCAGTACGCACTACCAGGACCTGAGCTGATCCCGTATAAACACGCATCAACTCTTCTTTCGGAATACTGACCCTGAAATGGAACACCTTGGTACCAAACACTGCAGCCTGTCGCCTCCTTATTTTTCAAGCGCAAGCTTAAGCTTCTCATAAACGTCTTTGGCAAGATGAGGCTTATCGTACAGCCCTTCAAGAAGTTCTGCTAAAAGCGCCTGTCTTTTACTGTCAAAGCGCCTGTAGCTTAAAAGCGGCGTTAGAATCTTAGCTGCCATTAAAGGATTGGAGTCATTGAGTTGTTCGACCACACTTAAAATCAATGAGTATCCGGTGCCGTCCTTACGATGCAGCCCATAAGGGTTGTTCTGTGCCAAAGCTCCCACCAGGGCTCTTACCCTGTTAGGATTATTAATATCAAAATGATTGTCTCTTGTCATCAATCTTCGGACATTAAAAACTACATTTTCAACAGGTGATGTAGCCTCAATGCGGAAGAAGTTATCATAAACCAAAGGATCTTCGTTAAAACGCTTTTTAAATGCCCCGGTAATTTCCTTGGCGCAGGGAAGCTCATGATGTACTGCCAGGGTCATGGCAGCAAGATATTCAGTCATATTGTCAGCTGCCCTGCGATGCCCTGCTACCAGGCTGTCGGCCGTATCCAGTCTACCTTCTGCCTTATCTGCAATTACCATCATTTTAAGGCAGAGGTTGCCCATTGAGCGGCAGGCAAAACCTTTTTTACTGTACTGATAAGGCCCCTTAAGACGGGTTCTGTCATAAAGATCTGCAAAGTTTTGATACAAAGCCTTTGCTACTGCTTCTTCCAGAAAGTTATGCATGCAGTTGAGGGCATCTATATCTATGCTGTCAAACATCTGCATCATGGCATTGAGATTGGGAAGAGACAAAAGCTCTGCTGACACCAGAGGATCTTCTTCATTGGCAAAATTATCACAGACTAACCTCAGGGGGGAGATCAATGCCACAGGTTCAGGCAGTGCTTCATTATTTTGGGCTTTAACAAGATTTTCCTTTAAATAACGCTCCACCAGGCTTACTACGCTGTTTTTGCGTATAAAAGGATCTTTGGCATAAGCTGCCATCAACGCATAGTCTTTATCTTCATAGGGGACATCAAAGCGCACCGGAGCTGAAAAGTCTTCAAATACAACAGGGACGGTACCTTCGGGAATATTGGAAAATTCAAATGACTGCTCTTTTTCATCAAAAATAAGAACATTATTTTGGGGCAGTTCCTCAGGCAGGATCCTGCTGCCATCTTTGGCCAGGAAAGAAGTACGCACGGGGATCACCATAGGATCTTTGTGTTCCTGTCCTTTGGTTGGTGGTGTCTTTTGGGAAAAATGCAGCCTGAGGACTTTCTGATCCTCGTCATAATCGAAACGAACCGTTACCCTGGGGGTTCCTGCCTGGGTGTACCAGAGCATGAACTTTGTAAAGTCATATCCTGACACCTCATGCATGGCAGCAATAAAATCATCAATGGTCACGGCCTTACCGTCATATTTTTTAAGATAGTGCTGCACGCCCCGGATAAAGACTTCGTCACCTATGATGGTATTTATCATCCGGATAACCTCTGCACCTTTATTGTAGATGGTTACTGTATAGAAATTATTCATCTCAGTAACTTCTTCAGGACGCACCGGATGTGCCATGGGAGAAGCATCTTCGGCAAACTGTGCTCCGCGAATCACATTTATAGCCTTAAGGCGGGTTAATGCCTTGGAAACAGTATGCGCAGAAAATTCTTGATCTCTAAATACCGTAAGGGATTCTTTTAAAGATAGTTGAAACCAGTCACGCAGGGTCACTCTGTCCCCGGTGTAATTGTGAAAGTACTCATGCCCTACTACGGACTCCACATTGTAAAAATCGGTATCCGTTGCAGTCTGCCCGTCAACCAGGACATAGACGGAGTTGAAGATATTAAGGGATTTATTCTCCATGGCCCCCTGGTTAAAAAAGTCTACGGCCACCAGCTTGAAATTATCAAGATCATACTCAAGCCCGAAATGCTCTTCATCAAATTTCATGGCAGTAAGGATGGAGTCACAGGCGTATTCAGCCCTTGATGCGGCGCCCCTGTCAACATAAACCTCAACGCTGACATCGCGCCCGCTTTTGGTTTTATATGTCTTCTTTACAATATCAAAATTGCCGGCAACCAGGGCAAAAAGGTATGAAGGCTTGGGAAAGGGATCTTCCCAGACTGCATATTCCCTGCCGTCTTTTTTCCCCTCCGCAATCAGATTGCCATTGGACAGCATTACCGAACACCCTCCTTCGGGGGCATAGATGGTAACTTTATATCTTGCAAGTACATCGGGACGATCCAGGAAATAGGTAATGCGCCTGAATCCTTCCGGTTCACAATGGGAACAAAACACCCCATTTGATTTGTATAAACCGTCAAGAGAGGTATTGGCAGCAGGAGATATGGTGTTTTCTATACTAAGTTCAAAGTCATCAGGGACATTCTCAATGATAAGAGAGTCATCCTTGAGGGTATAGGGAGCCTCAACCCCGTTGATCTTAACTAATACAAGCTCAATTTCCTCACCGTCCAAAATCAGAGGAATGCTGCGATCATCGGCAAGTCTTTTGACCCTGCTTGACTGTTTTACCGTGGTACTTTCATCTGAAAGATAAAATTCAAGCTCAGTATCAGTAATGGTAAAATCCGGCGCCTTATAGTCAAGGCGCTTTTGGGCTTTATAGAGGACAGAGGGCATGATGATTCCTTAAACTATGGGAACAAATGATCTTAGGCCTTTTTTATCACGGGTTGACACTGCCTTTATTATTTTCCAAATTGTAGTCTTCATCGTTTTTGGGCAGTAAATCCGTATCACTTAGGGAGTACCTTGCAAAGATTGGAATGTTTTCGGCCTTATACTCATGTTCTGCTATCAAGTCGGCAAAGTCAGCAGCGATTCTTACCGCCTCTTCAATCTGAGCGTCGGGAAATTCAAAGTCTTCTGGAAGATCCGAAACCTTAACTACAGGATCCCTGCCCATGGCCTTAAGGCGGGCATTAACATTATTTAAAATCCTTTCATCATCGGCATTTTTTATGGCACGGCGCTCTTCAAGATTTACAGTTACCCTTCCTGCTGCCTTGCGCTCAAGGTAGATCTCCAAATCTTCATACATAATATTAAAGGCAAGATCATCCCGGACCCTGTTTTCATGACGAAGTCTAAGCTCAGGGACATAGGCATCGATATTGAGGATCTCCTGGTAGGCCGTAGGATTAATCTTATCCCAGGGCAGCGCATAGGGCTCTGAACGTTCACCTATCTCATTGTCATCAACAAGCGGCGGAAAGATAATATCAGGGGTCACTCCCTTTAGCTGTGTCGAGCCTCCCGTAATGCGGTAAAACTTGGCTATGGTGTAATGGATGGAGCCTAACTTGTCCCCTTCCATATCATACACTCTTGCAAGAGGCCTGTTTTGCTGCACCGTGCCCTTGCCAAATGAGGTATCACCTATGATGAGCGCCCGCCCATAATCTCTTAAGGCTGCCGCCATAATTTCAGAGCTTGAGGCTGACAGGCGGTTTATAAGAATAACCAGGGGGCCGTCATAGGCCGTAGAAGAGTCACTATCCTGCTGACTCATAACATTGCCTACGGCATCACGAACCTGCACCACCGGACCTTCGGATATAAAAAGTCCCGTAGATAAGGTAGCCTCGGGCAAAAGCCCTCCCCCATTGGATCTTAGATCTATTACCAAGGCTTTAATATCCTGTTCCTTAAGCTTGTCGATCTCTCTTTTGATATCGCGGTTTAAATCAGTGTAAAAGCTCTTGATGGTGATAACACCGATATTTTTTCCGTCGACTATTTTTATTTCACCCTTGGCCTCACGATCCTGAAGGCGGATACGATCCCTTTGTATGGTCACGGAAAAAGTACGTGATTCAGCACCGGAGCTTGCATCACGCTCAATATCAAGGGTAACAAAGGAGCCTTTAGGACCTTTGATCTTCTTGACAACATCATTAAGGCGCCAGCCTATAATGTCTTCAGGGGTGCCATCCTCCTGGGTAACCGCTACAATACGATCCTTGGGCTTAAGCTTGGGATTGGCCCGCTCTGCAGGAGAGCCCGGCAGCAGGCTGTTGATGACGGTAAATTCATCCTCTGATGTCAATACTGCGCCGATTCCTTCCAATGACAGATTAATATCATCATTGAAATTATCGCTGTCATCAGGACTAAGATAGGCAGTATGCGGATCTATGGCAGTTGCAAAGGCATTTTCAAAAGTTGAAAATGCATCCTCAGACTTAGTCTGCGCAAGTTTCATCAAGGCAGCTTCATAGCGCCGTCTTAATCTTTTTCGGGACTCTTCAGGGCTTCTGTCATTGAGGATCTGATTGACGTATTCATTCTTGATCTCAGCAAGCCAGACTGCTTCCAAATCAGCCCGGTTTGCAAGGTATGGAGCCTGCCTCCTGTCGTATTCAACACTTTCATGAGTAGTAACATCAAGAGCCTCCTGAACCTTTGTCACAAAGAAAGTGTATTTGTCAAAGCGGCGCCTGATGCCGTCATTGTAAAGCTCAAAAGGATATGAGAGATCGCAGTAGGAAATGGCTCTTCTTATCCTGTCGCGGTTATCATGGATCTGTGCTACCTCTGCGGCGGTGTAGAGGGTACGGTTGTAATCCAAAAAGTAGAGGAACCTGTCAATTACCGAATCAATGAAGGCATCATTAAGGTCAATGGTCTTGTAATGTGCCCTTAAAAAGTAATTTGCAGTACGCGAACAAGCTCTCCTGTGAACAGCCTCATCAGTCAAAATCGGCAGCTCATCAATTGTGGGGATCTCAAGCTGCTTGGCCTGTACACCTGCGGCAAGACCTAAAACAGTCAGGACCAAAAGTGTTCTTGGAGTCTTACGCACCACAGTTCCTCTTTATTTTGGTGTCTTCAAAAACTTTAAGCCTTAACCACTTTGCCTACAGGCAGGGTTATAGACATGCCGTTTTCCATGGTTACCGTGACAACCCCTCCTTTGGCATCAGAAGCCACTACTCCTTTACTGTCCCCGCTTTTAGTCTTGACAAGCACTGCAGTTCCTGCAGTCAGGGTTTCAGATGAGGTTGGAGTTAAACGGGGTACCTTAAAGTCCTTTTTAAACTTTGAAATATTATATTTGACCTGATTTTGACCGCCTGGTTTTCTTTGGTCAGATCCGGCATTTTCCCCTGAAGCACTGGCACCGTACCGCCTGAAGTTTTTGTTATTAGCCCCCGAAGCGCCGAAACGATTGTTATAGGGTTTTTTACCATCCTGATTTTTCCTAAACCCGGGACGGCCTCCTGCTCCCTGGCGGAATGATTTTTTCTGTCTCTGATTTTTTTTCTCTTTTGCTTCCTTACGCTTTTGATTGATCTCATTAATTTTTTCTTTGGCATAGGCGACGTGTTCTGCGGTGACCTCTTCTGTTTCATTGCCCTCAAGATCGATGCGCTTTACCCCCTCCTGCGTATTGTAAAGATAACGAAGGCGGTTGGTGTACAGCCTTACTGCTCCGCGAAGCCTGGTAACTGACATCCCAAGCTCAGGGGCCAAGGGCTTTAAATCTTCCATGATCCCTATTTTCAGAGGCTTGAGATTATCTTCACGGATAAAACACTTTGGAAAGCGCTCATAAAGGACATCCAGGGCCGCTTGTATGTGTGCAGCATGGCTGCAGGGTTCCTGCTGCACCGCTTTTTCTTTTTTATCCTGATTCTGTGCTGATTCTGGGACGGAGGGCTGGGGCTGAACTGTGGTATCTTCTTGGTTCTTAGCCTCATTTTGAGTTTCCATTGACCAAAACTCCTTATTTTTCTGTTTAAAGCAAACAATTGTCGGGCGTTATATTAAGCCGCCGTGTGCATTCAAGCAATGAGAGTTATTCTATCGGAAGCCGAGAAAAAAATCATTATAAAATCCCTGCCACGTCCTAATTGTCCTCGTTTTTGGCAAACATTCTCCATTTTCTGACTTATCTTCCCAAAACAAGCAGAAGCGGAAATTCATCACTACCCTTAAAATTACAGTTTGCAAAAAATTGCAAAAAACTGTCCATTGTCATGAACTGAGACAGTTTTATGAAACTAAAACGGTGCTCTTAGTTTTTAAGTTCCTAAAAATCTATTGACTGTCCTTTTGTGATCCAATTAGTCTGCACACCATAACATAAAAGGCGGGCACCAAAATAATGCCAAGGCTTGTTGCCAACAGGGTGCCGCCGACTACTCCGGTACCTATGGACTGCTGGGAAGCGGCCCCGGCACCTGTGGCAAAACACAAAGGCAGCACGCCCAATAAAAATGCAGCCGAGGTCATCACTATGGGGCGAAACCTAATCATGGCAGCCCTGCTGGCACTTTCTGTAAGTGAAAGGCCTCTTTTGCCAAATTGTGCGGCATATTCAACTATCAAAATGGCATTTTTGGCAGCAAGTCCCCCGGTTGTTAACAGCCCCACCTGAAGATAGACATCAAAATTAAAATCCCTCAAAAGCACGAAAAGCAAAGATCCCAACACCCCAACCGGGATAATAAGGATCACCGAAACAGGGACAATCCAGCTTTCATAGAGGGCGGCTAAGCATAAAAATACGGCAATTGCCGAAATGAGAAAAAGGTACTTTACCAAATTGCCGCTTTCAACTTCCTGATAGGAGGCTCCGGTCCAGGCATAACTGTAATTGCCAGGGTGGGCATTGATAATTGAGGCTATTTCTACCATCGCCTCACCTGTGCTTACCCCTGAGGCGGGATCTCCTGTAATGGCAATGGCTGAAACACCGTTAAAGCGTTCCAGCTGCTTGGGACCGTAGTCCCAGGAAGTATCTGCAACAAGTCCTAAACTGACCATTTCCCCATAGCTGTTTCTTAAATAAAGATCATTGATATCCTGCGGCAGGGATCGATATTGAGGAGCAGACTGGACATAGACGCTTTTAATACGGCCTCTGTCAATAAAGTCGTTTACATATTCCCCGCCCCAGGCTATTGATAGATTGGTATTGATATCATCAGGGTCAAGACCATGCTGGCCTGCTTTAAGATCATTGATATTGATCAACAGCTCAGGGGCATCATCCTGAGCCTCATAGCGGACATTGTAAAGACTGACGCTGCTATTGGCCCTTGAGACAATTTCCCTGACATCATCCAAAAACTGCTCATGGGCAATGCCGTTGACATTTTGAACGTAGACATTAAATCCCGAAGAAGATCCCAGACCAAAAACAGAAGGCGGAAGAAAGAAGATTATCCTGGCATCAGAGCCGCTTTCAAACCTTCTTTTGGCTCTATCCAATAAAGCTTGTGCCGAAGCTTCAAAACTTGAGCGCTCATCCCAGTGTTTGAGCTTGACGATAATAGTTGCGGCTGCCTGTCCCGATGCTGAAGGCCCTCCTGCACCCAAAGTCAGCATCACCCCCTCAACATATTCTTTTTCCTCGGTCAAAAAGTAATCTTCTATTTCCAAAGCCAGATCCCTGGTACGATCCTGGGTGGTGCCAGGCGGCATAATTATTCTGCCAGTTAAGACGGATTGATCCTCAACAGGCAGAAAAGATGAGGGGATAGCAAGAAAAAGCCCTACATCGGCAAGACACAGCAGCACAAACAGAATCAGTGTGCAGCCTAATTTCTCCATGGACTTTTGATAAGCAAAGCTGTAAGCGTATTTGAGTCTGGTAAAGTTCCTGTCAACAAAATCCAAAATTACATTAGGCTTTTGATCCTCTACTGTTTTGACAACCAAAAATCTTGCGCAGATTCCGGGGGTAATTATTACGGCAACAGCAACTGACAACAGCATTGCAGTTACTATGGTAACTGCAAACTGACGGTAAATATTTCCCGAGGCCCCTGGGAAAAATCCCATGGGAGTAAATACTGCCGAGATCACCAGTCCTACCCCGACAAGAGCAGGAGCAATTTCTTTAAGGCTTGATGCTGCTGCCTCGACGACGGGAATCTGCTTTTCCTGTACTATGCGGGTAATGTTTTCCACTACTACAATGGCATCATCCACCAAAAGACCAATAGCAAGCACCATGGCAAACATGGTAAGGGTATTGATGGAATAGCCAAAAGCCCACAGCACACACAGCGTGCCTGAAAGCACGACAGGAATGGTTACTGCCACAATCAGGGTGGCTTTCCAGGATCTTAAAAATAAAAAAAGCACCAATGACACCAGCACCAGGGCCTCTGCCAAGGTCTTGCTGACCTCGTAGAGTGAAGCCTTCACAAATGGGACGGTGTCATAGGCATAGGCATATTCAAGCTTGTCAGGAAACAAAGGGCTTAATCTTATTAAAAGGTCGTCTACGGCCCTTGCGGTATCGACTGCATTTGCCCCTTCTGATAGATCTATCGACAATGCTGCCATGGGCCTTGAATTATAGTTGCCAAAATAGGTGTAATTGTCCCTGCCCATCTCCACTACGGCAACGTCTTTTAAATAGACCACATCCCCGCCCGTGCCGACATACAGCACCAGGTTTTCAAAATCAGTAATAGTCTCCAGTAATTCGCGGGATTTAACATTAATATTGATAGGCTGCCCTTCCACCTGGGGAAGCGCTCCTAATTGTCCTGCCGATACCTGATAATTTTGTCTTTCAACAGCACTTACCACATCGTCGGGATTGAGGCTGAAGCTGCGTAATTTCCCCTGATCAAGCCAGATCCTGATGGCGTACTGGGAACCCCTTAAATTTACCTCACCTACACCATTGACACGGCTTAGAGGATCTTGGATTACCGAAGCTAAAAAATCTGCCACATCTTCCTGGGATAAAGATCCGTCCGAGGCAAAGAAGGCTATTTGCTGCAAAGTATCATCTGAGACCTTACGAATAGTAGCCCCCCGGCGCTGCACCACTTCAGGCAGTTGTGACATGATAGAATCCAGGCGGTTTTGAACCTGCATTTGCGCCACATCAGGATCTACCTTGGGGTCAAAGGAAAATGACATGGTAACCTGGCCTTCTGAATTGGCCCTTGAAGAAAAGTACAAAAGATTATCAAGACCTGTCATTCTTTGCTCCACCACCTGGGCTACAGTACGCTCCAAGGTGGCAGCAGATGCTCCCGGGTATGACAAGGAAACCCGCACTGAAGGAGGGGCAATGCTGGGGTATCTTGCAATTTCAAGATTAGGCAGAGCAATAAGCCCCATCATGACCGTGAATATCATGATAACTATGGTAAGTACAGGCCTGTCAATAAAAAAACGGCTATTCATCGGTTCTGTCTTCCAGCATAATTCACGATGCGGACCAAACTGCCGTCCCTTAAGGAATTAAGACCGTCAATTACAATTTCATCCCCTTTTTCAAGACCGCTTACTACTTCATAACCTTTTTCGGTAAGCATCCCTAAGGTTACCTCCTGCCTTGATACCCTGTTATCGGAGGCAACTACAAACACATAGGTTTGTCCGCGCGGGGAGCGGATGACAGTCTGCACCGGGATTACCATGGCATGAGGATCAATGCCCACCATAACTTTGGCTTCCACAGCCATCCCGGGAAAAAGAAGATGCTTTTGATTTTCAAATCTGGCACGCAGGCTTACCGAGCCTGAAGTTTCATTGACTACAGGGTTGTAGGATATCAGCCTCCCCTTTACCGGCCACTCCTGTTTATTTATAAATAAAGTCACCTCCAATGTGGAGCTGTCGGAAGTTAATCTGCCGTTATGGCGCAGGACTTGTAAGTTCTGCCAGTCAAGAGCATTCTGTTCCAAATCAACATAGACTTCATCCAAAAAGGCCACGGTTGTCAAAGGATCGCTTTGATTGGCAGTAACCAATGCCCCTATGGGAGTATTGGAGATCCCAGCCACTCCGTCTATGGGACTTAAAACCTTGGTGTACTCAAGGTTAAGACTATCTGCATTTAAATTGCTTAAGGCAAGTTCATAATTGGCAAGTTGGGCATCGTAATTTAATTTTGCAGTTTCCAGATCTTCTTCACTTACGCTGTCCAATTGTCTTAAGGTTTTATAGCGCTCCAAATTATAGGCTGCAATATCCAGGGCAGATTTTGCCTGTTCAAGGGCTGCCATAGAGCTTTTAAGATTTGATTCATACAGTCTGGGATCGATTTGATATAGGGTATCTCCTGCCTTGACACTCTGCCCCTCTTCAAAAAGCTTTGCAGTTATGATGCCGTCAACCCTTGGTCTTATCTCAGCCAAAGAGGTGGCCTGAATGCGCCCCGGGAGCATAACGCTGACAGGGACCTTATCCACGGTAACATGAATTGTTCTGACGTCAACGCTGTCTTCTATAGCCTGCAGTGCCCCCTGCCTGTCTTCACAGGCCGTGACAAAAAAGCAGCACATAACAAGAGCCAAAACCGACCTTAAGTTCAAAAAACTCTCCTCGTCTCATTAAGCTTAGGGGAAAAGCTTAAATTCTGATAAGGGGCCCCGTAAACCTTTAAAGTTTATCTGGCACCATTATTTGCCCCATTTGCATATTATATTTTTATAAGATAACAGACAAAATTGCTAAAAACATAGACATTAAGCTGATTACTCTCATTTTTTAAGAGCCTGGCTGTTCTTTTAGCATTTTTAGACCTGCTTCTAAATTCCCCTAAAAGCCTTTGTATCACATCACAATACCCGCCTGCTTTGATACAATGCCACAACCCCTTTGGAAGGAGAATTATCGTATGGGAAAGCAGGAGCGCATCATCCCCGAATGCCCCAAGGATGCTCACAAAGTAATCAGACCCCCTGTTAACGAGGTCAGAGCCGAACTTGTTGTCAAAATCGACTTAAGTGAAATAGAACGTTTTACGGCCCGTGATGTTGCAGAAGTTTTAGCAATATTCAGTGCAAAGCCTAAAATAGCAGTTTCTAATGAACATGAATCTGCCATAAATGAGGCTGCGATGCAGGCAGAAATTATGCCTGCATATCTTGAAGTAAACAATTTGGATTCTGGATTTATAAGGCATGGAGACGGCAGCGTGTCAAACGTCAGGAAGATAATTGACTGTACCCTTGATACCGGTCATAGCAGTAATTTCCTAACTGCCCTTGAAGAACCAGCCTTTTTGATAGTAGACACCTTATCGATGCTGACTTTGCGCTCCATCTCCACGGTATACCCCTGGGACAGTCTTTTGGCCTCAGATTTTTTGCGCCAGTACCACAGTGCCTGCTCGGTTTTGGGGGGAAAGGAAAAAGAGCTTCTTTATGAGGTCCGCTACGGTCTTAGAGCGCCTGAAACCATTAAGGACACCAATGCCTTCCCCTTTTTAAAATTAGAGCGCAAACTTTTCCTGCAATATCCCGTTGAGGATGATTAGATGACCGATAACACCATAAAATTGGCAGGCAGTTTAATTAAAAAAAACTCCATTACCCCTGATGATGCAGGATGTATGGATGAGATTCGAAAGATTCTAACACAAGCTTCCTTTTCTATCAG
>CAYNSI010000049.1:0-12395 GCA_964399665.1 uncultured Enterobacterales bacterium
GAAGACTAGAAGTGAGAGGGACATAACCGAGTGACAATAATCATACTTTCAGGTTTTAAGGGGCAGCCAAGGCAGACAGTTAGGTTCACTACAAAGATAATTAAGCTGTTAGTGCTCAACCAGTCTGTCACGCTTTTGATTTGTGACCCTGTCACTGAGGTACTTAGCAAGATTATGAAAAGGCTGTGAAGGTATTTTAGAGTGGGACTTGTCTTAAGCCTGACAAACAACAGGGTTATCAGTCAGCTTTGGTGCAGGACTTTTTAAGGTTTTTTCGAAAAATTATAAAAATTTTATGGTCAAACGGTTAGGGTTCGTGTATACTTTTGCAGCTATTTTGCCTGCAGGCAAAATAGGGGCTTTAAAAGCCCAAGGGAAGCGTCAAAGCGCGATATTACCCATACATACAGGATAAATCAATCATGGCAAAGAAAGTAACTGCCTACATCAAACTGCAGGTTGGCGCAGGAAACGCCAATCCGGCACCTCCCGTCGGCCCTGCATTAGGTCAGCACGGTGTCAACATCATGGAGTTTTGCAAGGCTTTCAATGCGGCTACTGCAAAGCTTGAAAAGGACGCTCCGGTCCCCGTGGTTATCACGGTCTACCAGGACAAGTCATTTACCTTCGAGACCAAGACTCCTCCGGCATCATTTTTAGTCAAGAAGGCTTTGAATATTCAGACAGCATCCCACAAGCCCGGCAAGGAAATGGTGGGAACGATCACCAAAGCCCAGCTGCTTGAGATAGCCAAAATCAAGGAGCCTGACATGACAGGTGCCGACCTTGAGGCTTCAGCCCGTTCCATAGGCGGAACCGCCCGCTCGATGGGCATTAAGGTGGAGGAGTAATCATGGCCAAATTGTCAAAGCGCATGAAGGAGATCCGCTCCATCGTTGATCGTGCCCGTGAGTACGAAGTTACCGAGGGTTTTGAGACCCTGATAAAGTGTGCCAAAGCCAAATTCGTTGAGTCTGTCGACGTTGCCATTCAGCTGGGTATTGATCCTACCAAGTCCGATCAGAATATCCGCGGTGCTGCTGTACTGCCAAATGGTACCGGTCGTACCGTCCGCGTGGCGGTGTTTACCCAGGGGGAAGCTGCTGAAGCTGCCAAGACTGCAGGTGCTGATTTTGTGGGCATGGAAGAACTTGCTGATGAAGTCAAACGCGGCATGATGGATTTTGACGTTGTGATTGCCTCGCCCGATGCCATGCGCGTGGTCGGACAGCTGGGCCAGATTTTAGGTCCCAGGGGATTGATGCCTAATCCTAAAGTCGGCACGGTAACCCGTGATGTAGCCGCGGCAGTTAAAGATGCCAAAGCAGGGCAGGTCCGCTACCGCAATGACCGTTACGGTGTTATCCAGGCGTCCATAGGCAAGGTCAACTTTACCCCGGCACAGCTTACTGAGAACTTAAATGCACTATTAGGTGCCATAGTTCGTGCCAAGCCTGCCGCATCAAAGGGCACCTACATTCGCAAGGTTTGCATTTCCACCACTATGGGTGCTGGAATTACCCTGGATAAAAATAGTTTGAAGGCTGATACCCAGGCTGCTTCCTAAGCATTATTTTTAAAGAATTAACCGGTATAAGGATGTGTGCCGGTAAAAAAGATTTTGGCCGGGAGCTGGTTCTCCCACCAAAGACCGCAGGGGGAACATCCTTAATTATCCTGCGCAGGCGGAACAGCTTCACAAGGTTTTTCCTTTGGAACTGATTTCCGGTTTTTGCCCCCTAAGGGGCGTGTTCGCAAGAACAATCTAGGAGTCATGCTAAAGATGGCATTAAACATCGAAGACAAGAAAGCTATTGTAGCTGAGGTCAACGAGGCCGCCGGAAAAGCATTGTCGGCCGTTGTCGCAGACTCATGCGGCATTCCGGTTTCCATGATGACCCAGCTTCGCAAGGACTGCCGTGAGAATAATGTATATCTTCACGTAGTTCGCAATACCCTCCTTGTCCGTGCTGTCGAAGGTACTGCATTTGAATGCATGAAGGATGCTTTTCGTGGACCGACCATTATTGGTTTTTCCATGGAGCACCCGGGTGCTGCCGCCCGTATTTTCAAGGAATTTGCCAAAAACAATCAGAGCTTTACCGTAAAGGCACTTGCCTTTGAGGGTAAGTTCTATGATGGCAAAGATCTTGATGTACTGGCCACTCTGCCAACCTTCGAGGAAGGCATCGCAAGGCTGCTTTCTGTTATGAAAGAGGCTGCAGCGGGCAAACTGGTACGCACTCTTGCAGCTTTGGGCGACAAGATGCAATCAGAAGGCGGTGCCGCAGAAGCTGCACAATAGTCATGCTTGTCGGTTTAATTTGTGAATTCAAAAGCTTTGTACCAAGACAAAGTTAAGTTTTAAAGGAAAATTAAAATGGCTTTAACCAAAGAAGAAATTATTGAAGCTGTTGCCTCCATGAGCGTTATGGATGTTGTTGAGCTCGTTAAGGCAATGGAAGAGAAGTTCGGTGTCTCTGCAGCAGCTGCCGTGGTAGCAGGTCCTGCAGCAGGCGGTGCTGCTCCTGCTGCTGAGGAAAAGACCGAATTTGACGTGACCTTGAAGGAAGTAGGTGCCAATAAGATTGCCGTGATCAAGGCTGTCCGCACTGCTACAGGACTTGGCCTGAAGGAAGCCAAAGATCTGGTTGAGTCCGCTCCTGCCAAGATCAAGGAAGGCATCCCCAAGGAAGAGGCTGAGGCATTGCAGAAGGCCTTTGAGGAAGCCGGAGCCAAAGTAGAGCTCTCCTAAAGCTTGTTTGCTGCAAAGAGCCTGTTGGCACCGACAGGCAGCTTGAGCATTGTTTATCTAAACCCGATCCCCAGCAATGGGGTTCGGGTTCGGTGCCTGATATGACAGCATGTTAGATGCTTTGTTTCTACCAAAAGTTCAACCTGAGGAACTTAAGTCCATGGTCTACTCGTACACGGAGCAAAAACGTATCCGCAAGGATTTTGGCAGGCGCTTGAAGGTTCTTGATACGCCGTATCTGCTCGCCGTTCAGCTTGACTCATTTAAACAGTTTATCTCCTCAGATCCGCTCAATGAGAACGGATTGGTGGCGGCGTTTAAGAGCGTGTTTCCGATAAGAAGCTATTCAGGCAATGCTGAGCTCTGCTACAACAGTTTTCATCTGGGTGAGCCTAAATTTGATGTTCATGAGTGCATGATTCGCGGCACTACCTACAGTGCCCCCCTGAGGGTCAAGTTAAGTCTTGTCCGCTACGAGAAGGACGCTCCCAAAACTGTGAAGGAGCGCATTGATCAGGATGTTTACATGGGCGAGATCCCGCTCATGACTGAAAATGGCACCTTTATCATTAATGGTACTGAACGGGTGGTAGTGTCCCAGCTGCACCGCAGCCCGGGGGTATTTTTTGACAATGACAGGGGCAAGACTCACCCGGGGAGAATTCTGTTTTCAGCAAGAGTTATTCCCTACCGCGGCTCGTGGCTGGATTTTGAGTTTGACCACAAAGACAATATGTATGTGCGTATAGACCGCCGCCGCAAACTGCCGGCAACGGTGTTGCTGCGTGCTTTGGGCTTTACCACAGAACAGATCTTAGATCTGTTCTTTGATACAGTTGAAATTGAGCTTAGTAAAAGTAAGATTTCCATGGAGCTTGTAGCCGACAGGCTTCGCGGTGAAAATGCCGCCTTTGACATTAGGGTAGGCAAAAAGGTTTTAGTTGAAAAAGGCAGGAAAATTACCGCAAGACATATCCGCGAGCTTAAAAAGGCTGGATTAAAAACTATCGAGATTCCTGCTGAATATCTGGTAGGCAGGATTATTGCCCATGACTACTTTGACAAGGAAGGCAATAAAATAGTTTCTGCCAATACGGAGATCTCCGAGACAGAATGCACGGAGCTTTTGGAAGCTTTGCGCAATGCTTCGGTTAAAAAATTTGAAGTCCTTTATACCTCCCAGGTGGATGAAGGCTCCTTTATGGCAGATACCCTAAGGGATGATACCACCCGTGATTTGACCTCGGATGAGGCTGACAGGATGGCGGCCCTCTTTGAAATTTATAAGATGATGCGCCCGGGGGAGCCTCCTACTCCTGAAGCTGCCGAGACCTTATTTAAACACCTGTTCTTTGATTCTGACCGCTATGAGCTCTCCTCTGTGGGGCGCATGAAGTTTGATTCCAGGTTTGTGGAGGCTAAGTTTTTCAAGACAGGTCTTGCAAGGGCTTTTGCCGATGAAAATGTCACCATCAACACCAAAGATTCTACCCTGATTGTTGCAGACGGAAAGGTTTATGCCCGCTTCCCCGAGGTGGTGGAGCTTGTTAAGGAACATTTGGACGTAGGTGAAGTTGAAAGCATGCCCGGCACCACCCCGGAACGGGCTGCCGACAAGCTTTTGGACTGTCTTGACGGGGTTATTTACAAATTCAATGACAATCCGTGGGTAAAGCCGCGCGAGCGTTTCGTGCGCAAAATTAAGTTTACCGGCAAAGGAAAAGGTGAAACCTTTACCTTTGATAATGCCGTAGTACTGCCTTTTAACCTTTTGGATCTTAAAGTCAATGTCACCGAGGCAGAAGGCCTTAAGGCAACTGATCCTAAGGGTAAGGATTTAGGACTTATTGAGGGCAGTATTGACGATCCTTTGATGCCCCGCGGCACCTTATCCCATAATGATATCGTCAAGGTAATGCGCTGTCTTGTTAAGATCAGAAACGGCAAGGACACCATAGATGATATCGATCACCTTGGCAACAGGCGCATCCGCTCCGTAGGCGAGATGGCGGAAAATCAGTTCCGCATCGGGCTTGTTCGGGTGGAAAGGGCCGTAAAGGAGCGTCTTTCCTTAGGAGATCTTGATAACACCACTCCCCAGGAACTTATCAATGCCAAGCCCATTTCAGCTGCTATCAAGGAATTTTTCGGATCTTCGCAGCTTTCCCAGTTTATGGATCAGAACAATCCTTTGTCTGAAATTACCCATAAGCGCCGTATCTCGGCTTTAGGCCCCGGCGGTCTTACCAGGGAAAGAGCAGGCTTTGAAGTCCGCGACGTGCATCCAACCCATTACGGAAGGCTGTGCCCCATTGAAACCCCCGAAGGTCCTAATATCGGTCTTATCAACTCTTTGGCCGTGTTTGCCCGCTGCAATGACTACGGCTTTTTGGAGACCCCTTACCGCAAGGTGGAAGAAGGGGTGGTGTCCGAAGATTTTGAATACCTTTCGGCCATAGATGAAGGCCAGTTTGTCATTGCCCAGGCCAATACCGACCTTGATGATAAAGGCAGGATCATCGATGAGTATGTGCAGTGCCGCTACCGCGGGGAGTCAACCGTACGCAGGGCCTCTGATGTACAGTACATGGACGTGTCCCCGCAGCAGGTAATTTCAGTTGCGGCAGCTTTGATCCCCTTCTTAGAGCATGATGATGCCAACCGTGCTCTGATGGGAGCGAACATGCAGCGTCAGGCCGTGCCCACGGTCCGCTCCGACAAGCCTCTGGTTGGAACCGGTATGGAACGTGCCGTAGCCGTGGACTCTGGGGTTACCATTATTGCAAGGCGCGGCGGTGTGGTCGAACACGTTGATGGTGCCAGGATTGTAGTGCGTGTCAATGAAGATGAGATAGCAGGCATTCATGATCCCGGCATTGATATTTACAATCTTTTAAAGTATTCGCGTTCTAATCAGAATACCTGTATTAATCAGCGCCCCTGCGTGACCTTAAATGAAAAAATCAGGGCAGGAGATGTGCTTGCAGACGGCAGTTCAACCGATCTTGGTGAGCTTGCCTTAGGGCAGAACCTGAGGGTTGCCTTCATGCCCTGGAACGGCTACAACTATGAAGATTCCATTCTGGTTTCAGAGCGGGTAGCCGCAAAAGATCGCTTAACTACCATTCATATTCAAGAACTTTCCTGCGTGGCCCGCGATACCAAGCTGGGGCCTGAGGAAATTACCGCAGATATTCCCAATGTCGGTGAGGCGGCCTTATCCAAGCTTGACGAGTCCGGCATAGTTTATGTCGGTGCTGAGGTAGTAGGCGGTGATATTTTGGTAGGCAAGGTAACTCCCAAAGGAGAGACCCAGCTGTCTCCTGAAGAGAAGCTGCTTCGTGCCATCTTCGGTGAGAAGGCCTCGGAAGTTAAGGATTCTTCCATGCGTGTTCCCAACGGTGTGTCAGGCACCGTGGTGGATGTGCAGATCTTCACCCGCGACGGCGTTGAGAAGGATGCCAGAGCCCTGGAAATTGAGGAAATGCATGTTAGCAAGGCCAAAAAGGATTTGGATGAGGAATTTGCCTTTTTGACCGAGGGTCTGATGCGTCAGGCCCGCGCCCACATCGTCCGTCAGGGATATGCCGAGGCTGAAATTGAAGCCATGAGTGATGCTGAAGTTCTTGCCATGCATCTTGATGATGACAATGCCCAAAGACAGCTTGAGGAATTCTCAAGCCATCTTGAGAACTTCCGCAAAGAATATCAGGAAAAGTTTGAAAAGGCCCGCCGCAAGATAACAGAAGGTGATGATCTCACCCCCGGGGTGCTTAAGATCGTCAAGGTCTATCTTGCTGTAAAGCGCCGCATTCAGCCGGGTGATAAGCTTGCAGGCCGTCACGGCAACAAGGGTGTTATATCCCGCATCAATCCTATAGAGGATATGCCCTATGATGAGGACGGGCGTCCTGTTGATATCGTGCTCAATCCTTTAGGTGTGCCCTCGCGTATGAATATAGGACAGGTGCTTGAGGTACATCTTGGGCTTGCTGCAAGAGGCATAGGCGAGATGATCGATCGCATGATTATCGAGCAGAAGGCAGTATCCGAGATTAGACAGACCCTGCAGAAGATCTATGATTTGGGCAATACCTCACAGGGCATTGACTTAAAAACCTTAAGCGATGAAGAGGTCATGACCCTTGCCAATAATGTCCGCGAAGGCATGCCGGTGGCAACTCCGGTATTTGACGGTGCCGATGAGGATTCCATCAGGAAAATGCTGTCTCTTGCAGGATTGCCTGAGTCCGGGCAGATGACTTTGTATGACGGTACCACAGGACAGCCTTTTGAGCGCAAGGTAACCGTAGGGTACATGTATATGCTCAAGCTCAACCACCTGGTTGATGACAAGATGCACGCAAGGTCAACT
The DNA here is from genome assembly GCA_964399665.1 of uncultured Enterobacterales bacterium. Classification (GTDB taxonomy): domain Bacteria; phylum Pseudomonadota; class Gammaproteobacteria; order Enterobacterales; family Succinivibrionaceae; genus Avisuccinivibrio_A. The sequence continues at coordinate 7,131 of CAYNSI010000049.1, forward strand.
GGATCCTACAGCCTGGTCACCCAGCAGCCATTAGGCGGCAAGGCTCAGTTTGGCGGTCAGAGATTTGGTGAAATGGAAGTGTGGGCCCTTGAGGCCTACGGGGCTGCCTACACCCTGCGGGAAATGCTGACGGTCAAATCAGATGACGTCAACGGCAGAACCAAGATGTATAAGAATATTGTTGATGGAGTATACAAAATGGATGCAGGGGTTCCCGAATCCTTTAATGTGCTCCTTAGGGAAATCCGCTCTTTGGGCATCAACATCGACCTTATACGCAAGGACTAAGGAATTTTTTCTCTGCAGGGAAGCCTGCAGCTTAATTTAGGAGATACTTAAAAGTGAGTACTCAGGAAAAAGATCAGGATGAGGCATTCTACGAAGCCCTGGCAGCTGCTGCAGCGCCTGCCTCCAATGATGCAGACTTGGATCTTGGGCTTTCTGAAAGCCTGGGCAAACTAGCCCGCACCAATTCCTCATTCAGGCAGCGCCTTGAGGATTTTGACGCCATCAAAATAGGCCTTGCCTCACCGGAGATGATCCGTGCCTGGTCCTATGGCGAGGTCAAAAAGCCCGAGACCATCAATTATCGTACTTTCAAGCCTGAAAGAGACGGCCTTTTCTGCGCCAAGATCTTCGGACCTGTCAAAGATTATGAATGTCTTTGCGGCAAGTACAAGCGCTTAAAGCACCGCGGCACCATCTGTGACAAATGCGGGGTTGAAGTAACCCAGGCTAAAGTGCGCCGCGAGAGAATGGGACATATTGAGCTTGCTTCACCCGTTGCCCATATCTGGTTTTTAAAGTCGCTGCCTTCCCGTATCGGGCTTATTTTGGACATGAAGCTTCGTGACATTGAGTCGGTGCTGTATTTTGAAAGCTATGTGGTAACCGATCCTGGGGTCACAGATCTTGAAAGCCGTCAGCTTTTAACCGAGGAGCAGTATGTCGATGCCCTGGAACAATACGGTGATGACTTTACCGCCAAGATGGGCGCTGAGGCCATTTTGGAGATCTTAAAAGAGATGGATCTTGAGGTGGAGGCAAAAAGCCTTAGGGAAGCTTTAGAGACCACTACTTCTGAAAGCAACCGCAAGAAATTCTCCAAGCGCCTTAAGCTCATTGAATCATTTATTTCTTCAGGAAATAAGCCTGAGTGGATGATTCTCACGGTACTGCCGGTGCTTCCTCCTGATTTGCGCCCCCTGGTGCCTTTAGACGGGGGTCGTTTTGCAACCTCAGACCTTAATGATCTTTACAGAAGGGTTATCAATCGTAACAACCGCTTGAAAAGATTATTGGATCTGGCAGCTCCTGAAATTATTGTCCGCAATGAAAAGCGCATGCTCCAAGAGTCGGTTGACGCTCTTATGGACAACGGCCGCCGGGGACGTGCCATCACAGGCTCCAACAAGCGCCCCTTAAAGTCTCTTGCCGATATGATAAAAGGCAAGCAGGGCCGCTTCCGTCAAAACCTTTTGGGTAAGAGAGTTGACTACTCGGGCCGCTCCGTAATTACCTGCGGACCTTTCTTAAGACTGCATCAATGCGGCCTGCCAAAGAAAATGGCCCTGGAGCTTTTCAAGCCCTTTATCTACGGCCGCTTAGAGCTTCGGGGGCTGGCCACCACCATCAAGGCTGCCAAGAAAATGGTTGAGCGCGAGGATGCGGTAGTATGGGATGTTCTCGATGAAGTGATCCGCGAGCATCCGGTGCTGCTAAACCGTGCCCCGACCCTGCACCGTCTTGGCATTCAGGCCTTTGAGCCTATTTTGATTGAGGGCAAGGCCATAAGGCTGCATCCTTTAGTATGTACAGCCTTTAATGCCGACTTTGACGGCGACCAGATGGCCGTGCATATTCCGCTTACTTTAGAAGCACAGCTTGAGGCCCGTGCCCTGATGATGTCAACCAATAACATCCTCTCTCCGGCCTCAGGAGATCCTATTATCGTGCCGGGCCAGGACGTGGTTTTGGGACTTTATTACATGACCCGCATGAAAGTTGGTGCCCGCGGCGAAGGGATGATAATTTCCGATGCTGCTGAGGCTGAAAGACTGTATAAATCAGGTCTTGCCGACATGCATGCCCGCGTTGCCTGCCGCATCCGCTATGCTATAAAAGATCCTGAAACAGGTCAGATGGATGAGCGCAATGAGCTGCGCTTAACTACCGTAGGAAGAGCTATTCTTTCGCTTATTCTGCCCCGCGGACTTTCCTTTGATCTTATCGATCCTCCCATGGAAGGGGTCAACAGTGAGACCATTCCGGAGATCTTAACCCATGAGGACTGGTTTACCAGGGTATCGAATGTGCCCCTTGGCAAAAAGCAGATAGCAAACCTGCTCAACAGCTGCTACCGCCTGATGGGACTTAAGGATACCGTGATGTTTGCCGATCACATCATGTACACGGGATTTCGCAATGCTGCAGTTTCAGGCTCTTCAGTGTGTGTTGATGATATGCTCATCCCCAAGGAAAAGCAGAGCATTATTACCGCGGCTCAGAAGGAAGTAAGATCCATTCAGACCCAGTATGAAAATGGTCAAATAACACCTGGTGAGCGCTATAACAAGGTTATTGACGTGTGGTCCAATGCCAATGACAAGGTCATGAAGGCCATGATGTCAAACTTGTCGGTGGAAACTGCCTCCAATATTTTAGGACAGGAGGAAAAGCAGGCATCCTTTAACAGTATCTACATGATGGCTGATTCCGGCGCCCGCGGCTCACCTGCGCAGATCCGCCAGCTTGCCGGCATGCGCGGTCTGATGGCAACGCCTGACGGGTCCATTATTGAAACCCCCATTATTGCCAATTTCCGTGAAGGGCTTAATGTACAGCAGTACTTTATTTCAACCCACGGCGCCCGCAAGGGACTTGCCGATACCGCCCTTAAGACAGCCAACTCAGGTTATCTGACCCGCCGTCTTGTTGATGTGGCCCAGGATCTTGTGATTATCGAGCAGGACTGTGGCACCGATGACGGCCTTGATATTACCCCCCATGTCAGCGGCGGTGATGTCATTGAATCCTTAAGGGACAGGGTATTGGGAAGAACTTTAGCAGCAGATGTCTACCGCCCGGGCACCCAGGAGGTGATGATCGAAGCTGGAACCTTACTGGATGAAAAATGCTGCAAAACTTTGGAAGATGCCAGAATTGACAGGGTTAAGGTCCGCTCCCCGATTACCTGCAAGACCAAGTTCGGCGTCTGCGCCAAGTGCTACGGCCGTGATTTGGCAAGAGGACATCTTGTCAATGCCGGAGAGGCTGTCGGTGTTATTGCCGCCCAGTCAATCGGTGAGCCGGGCACCCAGCTTACCATGAGAACCTTCCACATCGGCGGCGCGGCCTCACGTGCGGTGGCAGAATCAGGTGCTACGGTAAGAAACAGCGGTACCGTTAGGATCACCAATGTCAAGACGGTGGTAAATACCGAAGGTAAGGAAATAGTAACCTCCCGCCAGTCGGAACTTATTATCATGGATGAGTTGGGCACTTCCAAGGAAAGCCACAAGATCCCCTATGGTGCGGTTTTGGAGGTTAAAGACGGTGATGAGGTCAAGGCTGGCACCACGGTTGCCCGCTGGGATCCTCACACTCATCCTATAATTTCCGAAGTACACGGACGCATCCGCTTTATTGACATCATAGAAGGTGTAACCGTTGATAAGAAGGAGGATGAGACCTTAGGTATTTCCTCCATAGAAGTGCGTGAAATTGCAGCCCGCAGCACTCAGGGCAAGGAAAAGCGTCCTGCGGTTAAAATCGTCAATGAAAAGGGTAAGGATGTCATGATCCCCGGCACCAATGTAGCAGCCCAGTATCTGCTGCAGGCCAAAGCCGTGGTGCAGTTGAACGATGGTGCTGAAATCAACATTGGTGACATTATTGCCCGTATTCCTCAAAAGGTGGGCGGAACCAAGGATATTACCGGCGGTCTGCCCCGTGTTGCTGACTTGTTTGAGGCCCGTGCCCCGAAGGAGTCTGCTATTCTTGCAGAAATCTCAGGGACTATTTCCTTTGGCAAGGAGACCAAGAGCAAACGCCGCCTTGTCATCACTCCTGAGAAAGGAGCAGTGGATGAAAACGGAGATCCTATTGAGCAGCACGAGGAAATGATTGCCTTATCCCGCAACCTCAATGTCTTTGAGGGTGAAAAGGTCCACAAGGGTGAAATGATCGCAGAAGGTCCCGAGTCGCCTCACGATATCCTAAGACTTCGCGGTGTCAATGCAGTTGCCAACTACATTGTCAACGAAGTTCAGGATGTTTACCGTCTCCAGGGCGTTAAGATCAATGACAAGCACATTGAGGTTATCGTGCGTCAGATGTTAAGAAAGTGCGAGATCTTAGATGCTGGCGACAGTACTGAGTTCCTTGAGGGGGAGCAGGCAGAAGTTGCCCAGGTGCGTCTTGTCAACGAGCGCTTGGAAGCCCAGGGCAAAAAGCCTGTCAAATACCGTCATATTCTGATGGGACTTACCAAGGCTTCATTGTCAACTGAGTCCTTTATCTCGGCAGCTTCCTTCCAGGAGACCACCCGCGTGCTTACTGAAGCTTCGGTTGCAGGAAGGACCGATGAGTTACGAGGACTTAAGGAGAATGTCATTGTCGGCCGCTTGATTCCCGCAGGAACGGGCTTTAAGTATCACCAGCAAAGACGTGAGGAAATTGCAAGAGCTCAGCTTTTGGAAAGCACTTACGCTTCCAAGATTTCAGCCGAAGATCTGCAAAAACAATTATCAGAGGCTTTAGAAGGCCTTAATCCTTAAAAATACTTTTTACAAAGACCCGGGATTTCCCGGGTTTTTAGTTTGCATGGCAGGCACATTTTTCTAATGGCGGAAAGTTTCAAGGGGTGCGTGGGGCAGCCCAAGGCCACAGCCTACGCCAAGGCGGGCACTGTAAGGTGTCAGCTGAAAGTTGCATCAGGTAAACTTTGATGCCCGTTTAAACAAACGCTATACCCGTCTTTAGCAGCCAAGAAGTGTAGAAACTGTCTATCCATGCCGTTTAGGGCAGTGATTTGAGCTTTATCCCGCTGATGTGCCTGAAATTTTGTCTGGAGCTCTTATGCAAAGGCTGCTCTTAGCTTTTGGGATCATCCGTTTTTAACTTCTCAAACTGGTCTTCAGTTAAGGGCAGCTCTTCTAAGCGTACGATCTCTCGCAGCTGCGAAGGCGAACTGTTTTCATCCTTTTGCGGCTCACTGACGATCACCATGACGCAGGGCACAATGGTCAAAGGCTCAATCAAATC
>CAYNSI010000050.1:0-12323 GCA_964399665.1 uncultured Enterobacterales bacterium
GGGTTTACTTTTGAGGGTATCAGAGAAATTCAAACTGCCAAGGGACGTGCTGATTTGCACATCAAAGGCGGCAGATACCGCTACATCTTTGAAATAAAGGTGGCAAAAGACCGCAAAAAAGCAAATGCGGCCTTAAAGGAGGGCAAAATACAGTTTTTAGATCGCAAATACGCCGATTTGATTGAGCCTCTTACCATTGTCCCCTGCGTGTTGGTAATCATCAATGAGCTGCAAAAGGATAAAAACAGTGCGTCTTCGCCTTTGCGCGAGGTCGTGATCTTAGAAGAGCTGTCTTTAACTCAAGAGCAGCTTGCAAGCTTAAAGGCTGATGACCACAAAAGATAGGAGCCCTCTTTTGCAAAAATCTCTTGTCAAAATTTTTGGCAAATTAGCCTCGGGCCTTAATCACTGGTAGAATCGTAAGCCGTAGAATTTTTGGGTTAGCAGGGGGGAAAGTGTGACAAACTCAGGGGGCAAGAGCTGTGGCACTCTTTCTGAGCACAAAAAAAACTCCCGTACCAAAAGATCAAGGTTTCTGAAGCTTTTCTGACTGCCATTGTCTCTGCTTTCGGCTTTTTGGGGTTGTTCTGCCCAAAAACGGTCGCGCTCTTGTGCTCCATTTTAGGGCAGCAAAAAGCAAAAAATAATTTTCATCTGTTTCAAAACCTTGAAATTTGCAGACTTTGCGGCGGTAAGGTTGTGCTTTAACTCACAAAAATGGCGGAAAAGACCGTAAAATAGGGGTTGCACGATTAAAGTCCCGATTCACTAAAAAGGGGCAAAATTTAGGAAAGACTTTTTCCTTCCAAGGTTGTCTGCTTTTGTAGGTATACTTTAGGTAAATTCCATTAAAGCGAATGCTTTAGATAAGGTCAAGCGGCAAGTCCATGATTAAACTTGAACATGTAAATAAATTTTTTGGCGATCTGCACGTTCTTAAGGATGTGAACCTTCATGTTAAAGAAGGTGAGAAGCTTGTCATCGTGGGACCTTCAGGGTCGGGAAAATCCACCACGGTACGTTGCATGAATTATCTTGAGGTGCCGACCTCAGGGAAGGTAATCATTGACGGTGAGGAGATGACTGCCCGCAATCACATCAAACTTGTTAGACGTACTACTTCAATGGTATTTCAGCAGTTTAATCTCTATCCTCATCTTGATGTGATGCGCAACCTTACCCTGGCTCCCATTAAGCTTCACGGCGTGTCGCGCAGTGAGGCCGAGGAAACTGCCATGCATTTTCTTAATGTGGTAGGTCTTACCGATAAGGCGCATGTTTATCCTGCAACTCTCTCAGGAGGACAGCAGCAGCGTATTGCTATCGCCAGGGCCCTTTGTGCCAAAACCAGGATTATCTTATTTGACGAGCCCACTTCGGCATTGGATCCTGAAACCATTCAGGAGGTCTTGGATGTGATGGTAAAGCTTGCAGGCGAATCCAATATCACCATGGTTATCGTGACCCATGAGATGGGCTTTGCAAAACAGGTTGCCGACAGAATAGTCTTCATGGAAGACGGCATGATTATCGAGGAGGGAACTTCGGATCATTTCTTCAATAATCCACATAATGAGCGTGTCCAACAATTCTTGGGCAAAATCTTAAGACATTGATAAAGGAGCTTTTTAGATGAACTTAGTAAAGTTTCCCCGGACCTTGGCTGCAGTATGCTGCGCCTGCGTACTTTCGGCAGTATCAATGGGAGCATATGCTGCAGGCGAAATTGAGGCCATTAAGGATCGCGGCTACCTCAAAGCCGGCGTTAAAAATGATGTGATAGGTTTCAGCTTCCAGGATCCTCTCACAGGTGAATTTACAGGCTATGAAGATACCTTAGCAAGGATGATTGCAGATGAACTTGGGGTTGACGTTGAGTTTACCGCCGTTACTGCGGCCACCCGCGGTGAGCTGGTTGATTCAGGCGATTTGGACATTGCCATTGCAACTTTCACCATTACCCCCGAGCGCGTAAAGCACTGGGATTTTACCACTCCTTACTATACCGATTACGTTTCAGTATTGGTTGAGAATCAAAGCGGGATCACCAAACTTGCCGATTTGGTGGGCAAAAAGATCGGAGTGTCCTCAGGATCTACCTCTGCCATGGCCCTTACTGCAGCAATGGTGGAACAGGGGCTTATTGACGGCAGCAAATTTGATCGCAACAACTTTGACCCTGCCACCTGGACTGAAGGAGTGTCCTTCCAGCAGTATGACAATTATCCCACCATCTCCACAGCCTTAAGTGCCGGGGAGGTTCAGGCTTTTTGCGTTGATAAGTCAATTTTAAATATTTATCAGACCAAAAACCGCTCCTTTGTATCTGATGCCAGATTTGCGCCTCAGGAGTACGGGGCTGTTACCAAGCAGGGCTCTGATCTCAGCGCTTTTGTCAACAACCTGGTTGAAACCTGGAAGGCTGACGGCACCTTGGACAAACTTATCAAAGAAAATAATTTGGATTAGAAGCTCTTACAACAGGCAGGAATACCAAGTCCTGCCTGATGCCTTAAAGCTTAAACAACTTAATTTGGATTGACACATGGAAACCTTAGTTTCCCTTGATGCCTGGCTTAAGGTGTGGACTTACAAGGGCACTTTTTTGCTGGGGCTTATGACTACAGTGCAAACTGCAGTCTTTGCGATACTGCTTTCCCTGGGGCTGGGGCTTGTCTTCGGCCTGATGTCAACATCAGGGCGCCGGCCTTTGACAGCCGTAGCCAGGGTATATGTGGAATTTATTCAAAATACCCCGCTTTTGCTGCAGATCTGTTTTTTGTACTACGCCATGTCCTTTTCAGGACATAGTATTGGGATCATCACCTCAGGCATTATCTCAATAGGGGTGTATCATGGTGCCTATATGTCAGAGGTAATAAGAGCCGGGATCCAGTCCATTCCCAAAGGACAGTTTGAGGCATCGTTCTCCCAGGGCTTTAATTACCTAAGTACCATGTACTACATCATTCTGCCCCAAAGCATCAAGATCATCCTGCCGCCCATGGTAAACCAGGTGGTAAACCTTATTAAAAATACCTCCTGCCTCTACATCATAGGAGGGGCGGATCTAATTTCCATCACCTACAGTTTTGTAACCGGGGCAAACACAGGAGGCGCCCATGGCCCTGCCTATTTGATAAGCGGTTTGCTGTTTTTTGTCATCTGCTTTCCCCTGTCCATGCTGGCAAGCACCTGGGAGAACAATCTTAAACAACGCGAAAGGCTGACATTTAAGAAAGAGCCCGTTAAAGAGGAGAGTCTTTGATGATGGAAGAATGGTCGGCAAGTTTTGGGATGCTCCAAAGCTCAGCCATTTGGATTTATATCCTAAAAGGGGTTCTTTTTACCGTGATAATCTCCACCATTGCGGTGGTTTTAGGGGTTGTTTTCGGCTCCATTCTTGCTTTAGTGCGCAATTACTGTCACAGCCCCCAATACAGGATTTTCCGCTATGCGGCTGTTGCCTATATTGAGATATTCCGTAATACCCCGCTGCTGTTGTGGATCTTCATATGCGTGGTGTTCTGTCCGGTGCCGGACTTTTTTGCCCGCCGTATGTTCGGTCTTACCACAGTGGAAACTACGCTGCTTTTTAAAGCCTCAGTGGCTTTGATTCTGTTTGCATCTTCTGTTATAGCAGAGATTGTGCGCGGCGGATTAAACTCCGTACCTGTAGGGCAGTTTGAGGCGGCAGCCTCCCAGGGATTTAATACCGTGCAGACCATGGTGTACATTGTGCTTCCCCAGGCTTTTAAAAATGTGGTGCCTACGCTTTTAAGCCAGATCATTACCACCATCAAGGATTCTTCCTACCTTGCAAATGTCGCCACCATAGAGCTGATGTCAAGGGTGCGCCAGATTTTAAGCACCGCCAATTTATACAATGGCACCGGCAACATCAATGTCTCCGATGTCTTTGTCCTCTACGGCTGCGCGGCGGCAATTTACTTTATTATCAATTTTTCTCTGTCGCTTATCGTGCGGCACATCAATGCCGAAAGAAAGGCGGAGCCCTCTGCCTTGCGTGTTGTATAACAGGCCCGGGACAGCAATTATGAGCAATTACATTATTACCGTTTCAAGACAGTTTGCCAGCATGGGCAGAACTATAGCCCGCGAAATGGCCCAAAAACTTAACATTGAGTTTTTGGATCGTGACATTGTGGCCGAAACTGCAAGAAGGATGGGACTTAGCATTCAAAGTGTCAGTAATCATGATGAAACTTTAGGAGCCGGGAATTTTTTCATGCGGCACTCTTATCATTTCCACCTTGATGTTTATGACATCAACAAGGAGGTCTTTGAGGTCCAAAAGAGCGTTATCAGGGATTATGCCGCCAAACAATCCTGCATTATAGTTGGGCGCTGTGCTGATTCGGTGCTGTTAGATTATGACAATATCATGAATGTCTACATTTATGCTCCCTTTAAAAAGCGCTTTGAAAACTGTGTCAATGAGCTCATGATGGATCCTAAAACGGCAGAAGAGACCATCAAAAGTGTAGATAAGGCAAGAGAACAGTACCGAAGGTACTTTGAGCCTGAAGCTGATTCTGACTTAAGTTATCGTCACGTGCTTTTAGACAGCAGCAAGTTTTCCGTTGCAGATTGTGCCGATATTCTGTGCGACTGTGCCAAAAGATGCCTTGATATGAAGCAGGGTTAGCAAGAAAGCCCTGCTTCAAAAAAGCACGGGCTTAAGCTTACTGCCTAAAAAGTTCTGTTCCTGCCTTAAGAAGACTTCCGTCCATGGTGCCCGACCAAGTGAGGTCAGGTAAGATTATCCTGTAGCTTAGGTCAAACAAGGACTGTCTTTTTTTGAGCACCTCAAGGGCAGTTTCATGGTTAATCTCATTGGTAAACTTAAGGTACTTGTCGTCTTCCAGGCAGGTTTCATTGGGGCGGCGGCCGGAAAAATGGGACTTAAGGGATCTGTTATTATTCCTTAAAATTATCTCCGTGGTTTTTTGGGTGCCAAAGAGGCAGTGCATGAAGTAAAAGGCAATATCCACGGCAAGATCCATGGGGACTTTTTCATCGTCTGCAAAATCATGACTTCCAAAGGTGTAGTAGCCTGTCTCACATGATTTGAGGCTGTTATCACTGCCCTTAAAGGATATGACGCCATAGGGTTTTTTATTCAGGGTAAGGTAAAAATAGAGCATAGAGCTCTTATTAAAAAGTCCTCTACAAAAGTTAAGATGCTCACTTTTACTGATGACTTTAGGATCATAGGTCCAAAGTCTTACCCTGTCTTCATTGCGTTTTGCAAGGATAAAAAGCAGAGTCCTTTCATCTAGGGTTTTAAAGTCATGGTAGTCAAAGTGCAGCTTGGGCATGAAAATTCCTTAACTTAAAGCTCACCGCATTGTAACAGCCCAAGCATAAGATCCCAAAAGGCAGGAAGCACGAGCGGCAGCCCCGGTACTTAGTTTGGAGTTGGAAGCTTTGGTGTTTTTGCCTGATGCAGTTGGCTCTTCCTGTTAGATTTAAGATTGACAGGCTTTTGTACCGTTTTTGTCGTGGTGCCTGCAGGTTCTGCCCTGTGGTAAAATCGGCCGGTAAATTTAAGATTTAGAACTAAAGTAGGTTTTGATGGCAAATACCAACAGCAAGCACAAAAAGTATGACGGCTCTGCAATAGAGATTTTACAGGGTCTTGAGCCGGTGCGCAGGCGTCCTGGCATGTACACTGATACTACCAATCCCAATCACTTAGCGGCTGAAGTTATCGATAACTCAGTTGACGAAGCGTTAGGAGGCTATGCTGACAGCATAAAGGTGGTGCTTTATCAGGACGGTTCTTTGGAAGTAACCGACAACGGCCGCGGCATTCCTGTTGATGTGCATCCTGTGGAGCAAATCCCCGCCATTGAGCTTATTTTTGGAAGATTACATGCAGGGGGTAAATTCTCCCAGGATAATTATGCATTTTCAGGTGGTCTTCACGGGGTGGGCGTGAGTGTAGTAAATGCCCTGTCCTTAAAAACTCAGGCTGTCGTCAAAAGAGACGGCAGTATTTGGAGCATTGAGTTTTCAGGAGGGGAGATTGTCTGCCCCCTTGAAAAAATAGGAGAGGATCTTGAAGGCAAAACTGGAACTTCGGTACGCTTTAAACCGGATCCTAAATACTTTGACAGCGACAAATTTGATGTAAGCGCCCTAAAACACCTTTTAAAGGCAAAGGCCGTACTATGCCCCGGGCTTACCGTAAGCTTCTTTGATGAGAATACTAATGAGTCTTTAAGCTGGAGCCATGAAGGCAGTTTAAGTGACTACCTTAGGGGGCTTTTAAAAGAAGAGCAGATCCTCCCTGACCTTCCCTTTGGCGATAAGGTCAGCCATGAAGAGGGTGAAGTTGAATGGGCCATCGCCTGGGTTTGCAAAAAAGGTTTTGACAGGGTGCAGGAATCCTATGTCAATTTAATTCCCACCCCTGAAGGAGGCACTCATGTTAACGGTCTTAGATCGGGAATGCTCTGTGCCATGCGGGAGTTTTGTGAGCTTCATGGTCTATTGCCGCGCAATCTTAAGCTTACAGCCGATGATGTCTGGTCCCAGGTAAGTTTTGCCTTGTCACTTAAAATTTACGATCCCCAGTTTGCAGGACAGACTAAAGAAAAGCTCTCAAACCGCCAGTGTGCAGGTTTGGTGGAGAAGATCATAAAAGACAGGCTTTCGTTATTTTTAAATGCCAATGTTCATGTCGGCAGGGAAATTGCCTCCTTGATAATTGAAAAGGCAAAGGAGCGTGAGGCCCTGGCAAGGGTGGTTGAGCGCAAAAAGGCCGTAAGGGGCCCGCAGCTTCCCGGGAAATTGGTTGACTGTACTTCAAAAGATCCAGGCTCATGTGAACTTTTTATTGTAGAAGGGGATTCTGCAGGAGGCTCGGCAAGGCAGGCCAGGGAATCTTCATTTCAGGCGATTCTGCCGTTGCGGGGCAAGATTTTAAATACCTGGGAGGCATCGGCAAATACTGCTTTAGCTTCCGATGAAATCAGGGCCATTTCCGTTGCCATAGGCTGTGACATCGACTCTGATGATTTAACCGGCCTAAGATATGACAAGATCTGCATTCTTGCAGATGCCGATTCTGACGGGCTTCATATTGGAACATTATTGTGTGCCCTTTTTGTCAGGCATTTTACCAGGCTGGTTGAGCAGGGCCATGTTTATGTGGCCTGTCCGCCCCTGTACCGCATTGACTGCGGCAAAATCAAGGACTATGCCCTTGATGATGCCGAACTTGCCCAAAAACAGCAGCAGTTTTTAAAAAAGGGAGTGAAAAAGGATAATATTAAAATTCAGCGCTTTAAAGGTCTTGGGGAAATGAATCCCGAGCAGCTTAGGGAAACGACTTTATCCCCGGGCACCAGAAGGCTTATGCAGCTTACTTTGGATGATGAAAACAAAGATAAGACCTTTGCACTTCTTGATATGCTGATGTCAAGAAAAAGGGCGGCGGATAGAAGAAGCTGGCTTGAGGACAAAGGAGATCAAGCCCAGGTCCTTGACTAGGAGAGCTTATGTCAGACGGCGGACAGGAAAAGACCGAACAACCGACTAACAAGCGTCTGCAGGACGCCAGAAAAAAAGGTCAGGTCCCAAGATCCCGGGAGGCGGGTACCCTGTTTGTACTGTTGTCTGGAGTTATCAGTCTGTGGACCATGTCGTCCTATTTGGGCGGCGGCATGGCAAGGGTGATGGGACAGAGCTTTTCTTTGACCAGGGATCAGGTCTTTACCACAGATGAGATGGGCAGGGTATTTGTCAGCAATATCTACGCCATAGCCATGCCGCTTTTGGTCATCGTTGCCATAATGTTTTGTTTTGCCCTGGTTGGGGCGATTTTTTTGGGAGGCTTTAATCTTTCTGCTGAGGCCGTAACGCCCAAGCTTTCCAAGCTCAGCCCCCTAAAGGGCTTAAAAAGAATGTTTTCTTTAAACTCCGTGGTGGAGCTTTTTAAAAATCTTGCCAAAGTTACCTGTATCGGGCTGTTCTGCTATCTTTTGCTTTCAAATTCAGTACAGAATATCTTAAGGCTCTCCTACATCAATCATGGAGCCGGCATCAGAGAAGCCATGTCCATTCTCTTTTACTGTATGCTCATCATCGTCCTTGGCATGCTTCCCATCGTCCTTATTGATGTGCCTTATCAGATCTGGAATTATCGAAAACAGCTTAGGATGACCAAACAGGAAATTAAGGATGAGCTTAAGGATACCGAGGGCAACCCGCAGATAAAAAGCAGAATAAGAAGGCTGCAGTATGAAATGGCCGCAAGGCGCATGATGGCAAATGTCCCCAAGGCGGATGTGGTGGTTACCAATCCCACCCACTATGCCGTCGCCCTAAGCTATGATGTCTTAGGCTTCAAGGCCCCCATTGTAACTGCCAAGGGGGTAGATACCATAGCAGAGAACATTATGCGTATTGCCCGAGAGACGGGAGTTCCGGTACTTCCCATTCCGGCTTTGGCCCGCTCAATTTATTACACCACCAAGCTTGATGCGGAGATCCCCAGGGGATTGTTCCAGGCTGTAGCTCAGGTTTTGGCATGGGTTTTGGGCATGAAAAACTATAAAGAAGGCAAGGGCAACAAGCCAAAAGATCTCGATCCTGATCTGCCGATCCCAGAAGAACTTCGTTTTTAGGCTCGTGGGGATCGTTAAAAAACTGCAGCTGCCCTAAGATCACCTTAAAAGACTTAGGATAGATATTAAGTTTTGGGTGCCCTAAACCTGCACAGTACCACCTCCTGCAACACCTGAAAGGTGCTTTTTGTTATAATCGCCGCAACATGTTTCCTCTCAATTGGTTGTCTGGAGCATTAGTTCTGTCATCTTTACAGAACGACTTGAATTTAAAGGAGCAGAAATGGTCAATACAAAAGAAACCTACAAAAGCGCAGCTGACAAAAAGACTGTCGCAAAGAAAGCTGCAGCAGCAGAATCAGGAAAGGAAACATCAGTAACAGGATTAAAACTTCCCTCGGTTGAGGAGTTTAAAAACAGCATTGTGCGGCATCTTAGATGCTCCATTGGCACATCCGAATTAAAGGCAAGTCCCCTGGCATGGTGGCAGGCTGTAGTTTCTACCGTAAATGAAATTATTTTCGAACGCCTCACCCAGACCCAGTACACCCATGCCAAAATCGATACTCGTGCGGTCAATTACCTGTCCGCTGAGTATCTTATGGGGCGTCTTACTATCAATAACCTGGTTAATCTTGAGCTTTTTAATATCACCCGCGATGCCTTAAATGAGCTTGGGGTGGACTTTAACAAGGTTTGCAGTGAAGAGCCTGACATGGCCTTAGGTAACGGCGGCCTGGGACGTCTTGCTGCCTGCTACATGGATTCTCTTGCCACCTTGAACTATCCTTCAGTAGGGTATGGCATTCACTATGAAAATGGTCTGTTCAGACAGGAGATCAGAGGCGGCAGACAGGTGGAGCGTCCTGATTCCTGGCGTGAGTACGGTTGTCCCTGGGAAGTGTGCCGCCCCGAGTCAGTGCAGAACATTCCCTTAGGAGGCTATGTTGAAACCCAGACTGCGCCTGACGGCACCGTCCGCAAGGTATGGCACCCGGCTAATATGATTAAGGGCGTGCCCTGGGATATTCCTGTATTGGGTTTTCGCGGATCTTCAGTTACCATTTTGCGACTGTGGGAATCCAGGGCCACGGAGTCCTTTAACTGGGATGTGTTCAATGCCGGCGGTTATGTTGACGCCCAGGAGGAAAAGGCAGCGGCCGAAACCATCTCCAAGGTGTTATATCCCAATGATTCCACGGAGGCCGGGAAAATGCTGCGCCTTACTCAGCAGTATTTCTTCTGTGCCTGTTCGTTGCGTGATATTCTGCGCCGTTACAACAGATCCCATCATCATGATTATGGTGAATTTGCCGACAAGATTGCCATTCAGTTGAATGATACCCATCCTGCTATAGCAGTGCCGGAGCTGATGCGTCTTTTGGTCGATGAGGAGGGGATCTCCTGGGAAGCTGCCTGGAGCATTGTAAACAGGGTCTTTGCCTACACCAATCACACTCTCTTGCCAGAGGCTTTGGAAAAGTGGCCGGTATATTTGTTTGAAAAGCTGCTGCCAAGGCATCTTGAGATCATCTATGAGATAAATTACCGCTTCTTAAATAATGAAGTAGATCCCCTGTGGCCTAACAATGATGACATCAAGGCTAAGCTTTCGATTATTGAAGAAGGCCCCTGCAAGATGGTTCGCATGGCAAATTTATGCGTGGTAGCTTCAGCCAGGGTCAACGGGGTGGCCGAAATTCACTCCAAACTGGTGCGTGAGCAGCTGTTCCCCGAATACGCTGCCCTTTGGAAGGATAAGTTTTGCAATGTAACCAACGGGGTAACGCCGCGCCGCTGGCTTTTGGCCTGCAACCAGGAACTTGCCGCCTTATACAATGAAGTTGCAGGCAGTGACTGGCCTTTGCATCTTGAAAAGTGCGCCGCCCTAATCCCCTATGCCGATGATCCTCAATATCAAAAACGCTTTATGGCAATAAAGCATCAAAACAAGGTGGTGCTGACTTCTGAAATTAAAGCCCTTACCGGTATTGATGTAAATCCAAATGCCATATTTGATGTGCAGATAAAAAGACTGCATGAGTATAAAAGGCAGCATTTGAATCTTTTGTATATTCTCTATCTTTATCGCAGACTTTTGGTAGATCCTGCCTTAAAGATTGTCCCGCAGGTATTTATCTTTGGAGCCAAGGCAGCTCCTGCCTATACCTTGGCAAAGGATATTATTTATGCCATCAATGCAGTTTCAGAGAAGATCAATAATGATCACCGGATTAAAAATCAGTTGAAGGTGGTCTTTATTCCCAATTATCGGGTTTCCCTTGCCGAGAAGATCATTCCTGCAGCTGATGTATCAGAGCAGATTTCAACTGCAGGCTATGAGGCCTCAGGCACCTCCAATATGAAGTTTTCGATAAACGGCGCGGTAACTTTGGGTACCATGGACGGAGCCAACATTGAGATTGTGGCGGAGGCAGGAGAGGATAATAACTTCATCTTCGGCTTGTCGGTAGAGGAGGTGCGCAAGCTTAAGCTTCAAGGTTACAATCCTTATGATTACTACAATAACAATAAGGATCTTAAAGCAGTACTTGACTGGCTTGATACTGATTACTTTACCCCAGGAAGAAAGGGTGCTTTATCATCCATTAAAAATTCCCTTTTAGAAGGCGGCGATCCTTATCTGGTCCTGGCTGACTTTGAGTCCTATTGTCAGGCCCATGAGAGGATCGAAAAAATGTATCAGGATAAAAAGCGCTGGGCCAAGGCTGCCATGATAAATTCAGCCTCAATGGGCAGGTTCAGCTCGGATCGCTCTATCAGGGACTATGTGAAGAGGATCTGGAACTTAAGAAGTTACGAGGTTAAACCAGGTCTCTAAATGATCCCAAAGCTCCCTGGCTTTAAGACCA
Organism: uncultured Enterobacterales bacterium; assembly: GCA_964399665.1. Classification (GTDB taxonomy): domain Bacteria; phylum Pseudomonadota; class Gammaproteobacteria; order Enterobacterales; family Succinivibrionaceae; genus Avisuccinivibrio_A. The sequence continues at coordinate 11,471 of CAYNSI010000050.1, forward strand.
CCGCTTAAGAAGAAAATCTAATCTTGCAAAAAAGGTGAAGAAGCGGTGGTCAAATTTAAGCTTATGACTAAGAGGTGTGGGGAGCAGGTACCTAGGTGACATCATTTATTGTCCAATTGGGATCCTTCACTAAATCTTTTACAGTTTTTCCACTAATTCTTTAACAAGATGCCAATCAGAACAAGATGTCTTTTGGTCCAAAAGACTGAAGCCTGTTGGTGCCTGTCATTTTGACAACTTTTCAAGCTCACGCAAAGGTGGGGTTGCAACCTTAAGAAAATCTGTTTCATTACCTAAGAATATTCATCTGTTCGTTAAGTTATTGTTAAGAAGATGACGGAACGGGACCATTGCTGTAAGATACAGTTCTAAGATCAAAGCGCTGAATGTTGACGATCCGATGGGCCTATAGTTCGTTAAATTGAGATCCTTTAACAAAATCAACAAAGTATAGGAGTGCTCTCTTGTCTAAACTGCAGCAGGAGGAACAAGTCATGGAATTAACAGACAGTCTGCCCATTTCCAGAAAGAATTTTGCCTATCTGATTGACAACAAGAAGTTATATGTGGACAAAACTGATTTAGTAGCGGATTTGGCAAGGAAGGACGGCTTTTTCTTCCTGTCAAGACCCCGTCGTTTTGGCAAAACTATGCTGCTGTCCACATTCGAAGAACTCTTCTTAAACGGCAAGGGCAGATTTGAAGGACTCAAACTTGAAAAAGACAGACCATGGACTGACACAGGCGCCTACAAAGTAGTTCTTACAGACTTTTCTTTATCGACCGATGAGCCGGAGGACCAAGATTTTAATCAAGCCTTCGGCAGCGAGCTTAAAAAGCGATTTCTAAGTGC
>CAYNSI010000051.1:0-7406 GCA_964399665.1 uncultured Enterobacterales bacterium
GTAATAAAGCAGATGAGGCCTTTGAGGAAGGCAAAGCACAGTTTTTAGATCGCAAGTACGCTGATTTGATTGAGCCTCTTATCATTGTCCCCTGCGTTATGGTGATCGTCAATGAGCCGCACAAGGATGAAAACAGTTTACCTTCGCAGCTGCGGGAGGTCGTGCGTTTAGAAGAGCTGTCTGTCTTTAACTCAAGAGCAGCTTGACATGCTTGAAGGAAGATGAGCTCAAAAGATAAGAGCCGCTTTTGCAAAAGATCTCCTGTCAAAATCTCAGGAAAATCAGCCTTGTGAGCAGGAACACTGCTAGAATCGTAAGCCGTATTTGCAAAAACCTTAATTTTTAGCTAGATTTAAAAAGAAGCCATAAGGCTTTGTCACAACATATAGGAAATATGCCAAAGGACGATGAAATAGATCAGTGTTGGCTTTACAGATCTGACACGGTTTTGCACTTTACAATCCCTTCCTTATTAATGCCGGATGCATCCAAGGTGCTGTAATGGAACCTGATGCCGTTCAACAAGTAATGTTTGATATGGCCTGGGTAAGCGATCCTACGGCATGGCTGGGTCTTTTAACCCTGGTAATCGTTGAAATTGTGCTTGGGATTGACAACCTGGTTTTTATCGCCATTTTGTCAGCCAAACTCCCTCCTGAAAAGCGTGATAAGGCACGCTATGTAGGATTAGGCGGTGCTCTTATGATCCGTCTTCTCCTCCTTGCCTTTATCTCTTATATTGTGACCATGATAAAACCCTTATTCCATTTGGGAAGCTTCGGGGTCTCAGGTCGTGACATAGTAATGTTTGCAGGCGGGATCTTTCTGTTTTATAAGGCGACACGAGAACTTCATTCCAAACTGGAAGGATTTGATGAGGAGCTTTCCGTTTCAAGGGCAGCAGGACAGGGTTTTTGGATGGTGGTGCTGCAAATTATGGTCCTGGATGCGGTATTTTCTCTTGATGCCATCATTACGGCGGTAGGAATGATAGATCATGTTTTTATCATGATGTTTGCCGTAATTATCGCCATGGGGGTTATGACCTTAGCATCGAGGGTAATTACGGAATTTGTAAGTTCTCATCCTACTTTGGTTATTTTGTGTCTGGGCTTTTTGCTGCTGATAGGTTTCAGTCTTTTAGCAGAGGCAGTTCATTTCCATATTCCCAAAGGCTATCTGTATGCTGCCATAGGATTTTCGATTTTAATTGAGTTTTTCAATCAGATTGCAAGGCGCAATACTTTGAATCTGGGGACACAAGTAAACTCCATGCAAAGCAGGGAAGTTGCTGCAAATTTGGTGTTAAGGCTTTTGGGGTCCAATCAAAAACAGGTTCAGACATTAAAAGAGGCCATTGTCTCCCGCACTGGCTCGGAGGTCTTTAATTTCGAAGAAAAAGAGATGGTCTCAAGAGTACTGCAATTGTCCTCCCTTCCTGTTAAGGCGGTGATGACAGTGCGTACCGATGTCGAGATGATTGATATCAGCAGGACCTCAGATGAGATCTTAGAGCAGGTAGGATCCCTGTCCCGCTCCCGTCTTATAGCTTATAAGGATGGGCAGAAAGACCGCCCCTTGGGATATATCAAGCGCATTGATATTTTAAGTGAGGCCATAGGTCAGAAAAAATGGGATATCGCATCCTTAATAAAGGAGCCTTTGTATCTTCCAGAATCCATCAGTATCTTAAAAGCCTTAGAGGAATTCCGCAGGCAAAAGAAGAATATTGCTCTGGTGTACGATGAACTTGGAAACTTTGAGGGGCTTATTTGTCTTCATGATATTCTTGAGGAAATTGCAGGAGAGCTTCCTGAGCAGGCCGAGGTTCCCGAGCTTGTCAGAATTAGAAACGGCCTGTGGCGTATTGAAGGCGATGCCATCTTAAAGGATGTTTCAAGACTTACGGGTTTTAATGTTCCCGTATCTGAGCGTTATCACACCATTGCTGGATTTATTCTGGATTATCTGCAGCGCGTGCCCTCCGAGAGAGAGCATATTTCCCTGCCCAAATGGGAGATAGAGATCTTAAAGGCTGATACTACTTCAATTGATGCGGTGCTGCTTACCTCACTTGCCAAAAGAGACAAGTCAAATTAGGCATCAAAAGTGCTTAAAAAACGTAAGAAAGCTCAAGCTTTTTGCAGAGGATCCTGCGATCTGCTAACAGCTCTTATTCTCAAGATTGAAGTTGATGCCCTAAGGATCTTAAGCTGATACTTATTGTTACCAAGCAAAAGAGGCCATTTTTAATGCGTCTTATTCCTCTTTTGCCATAAAAAAGCTTTCCTGGTGCTTGAAAAAGTATTTTGAACTTGGCATAATCTGCCGAGCTTGTCTCCTCATGGAAGATAAAGAGGCAGGTGCACCCGGGTTTAGGATCACCCAGGTGAAAAGCGGTGGAACTCTCAAAGAAGGCCCCAAGAACAGGGGCTTTTTTTATGGTTTAAACTCAAGAGGTTTTATGGCATCAGTGATTGAAGATAAGGTTACGGAACTTGCAAAGCCCTTGATAGAGTCTTTAGGACTAGAGCTTTGGGGAGTAAAGTGCCGAGGCAGTTCTTCGCGTTTGAGGCTTCAAGTTTTTATTGAGTCACAGGAGGGTATTAGTGCAGATACCTGTGCTGATGTGTCACGCGTGCTGTCTCCTGCCCTGGATGCTGCTGATCTTATTGATGATGCTTATGTATTGGAGGTTTCATCACCTGGGCTTGATCGCATGATCTTCAATTTAGAACAGCTTGGAAATTACCTTGGAAAGGAGGTAAGGCTTGAGCTGAGGATCCCTGTTAATAACAGAAAACGGTTTTCAGGCAGGGTAAGTGAGATTGTGGATGATGCCAACTTGATCTTTGATGACAAAGACGAAGGCAGACTGGAAATTTCCTGGCATAACGTACACTCATGCAGGGTAGTTCCGGATTTTTCTTAAGATGAGGTCTTGCAGATAATTAAGGGTTAGCAGGTAAGAGTTATGGGAAAGGAAATTATTGCTATAGCTGAGGCATTGTCCAACGAGCGTGCCATTCCTAAAGATAAAATATTTGAGGCATTGGAGTCGGCTCTGGCAACTGCCACCAAGAAGAATTATCCGGCCGAAGTCAATGTCAGGGTAGCCATTGATCGCAAGGACGGTTCTTATCGTACCTACAGACGCTGGCTGGTGGTGGATGGGGAAGGAGCCCTGGAAAATCCTGCCATGGAAACTAGTTTGGTGGCAGCCAGGATAGAACATCCGCAAATTCAGGCAGGAGAGTACATCGAAGAGGAAATTGAGTCGGTAGGCTTTAACCGCATTACGATTCAAATTGCCAAGCAGGTATTGTCACAAAAGGTCAAGGATGCCGAACGTGAGCAGATGGTGGCAGAGCATCGCAATTTCCTGGGAAGGGTTATTAATGCCACTGTCAAGAAGCAGGGACGTGATTTTATGATCCTTGATTTGGGCAACAATGCCGAGGCAGTATTAAAGCGGGACCAACTTATTCCCCATGAAACTTTCGGGCGGGGGGATCGCATCAAGGTACTGCTTTCTGAGATTAAGCAGGATAACAAAGGACCACAGCTTATCTGCTCAAGAACCTCCCCGGAGTTTTTAAAGGAGCTTTTTGCCATTGAGGTTCCTGAAATTGGCGAGGATGTCATAGAGATCATGGGCGCGGCAAGAGATCCCGGCTCCAGGGCCAAAATAGCAGTACGCTCCAAGGATAAGCGCATAGATCCCCGCGGGGCCTGTATTGGAATGCGCGGGGCACGGGTTATGGCAGTGTCCAATGAACTGTCGGGGGAAAAGATTGATGTGGTGCTCTGGGATGAAAATATTGCCCAATATGTAACCAATGCCATGGAGCCTGCCGAGATATCCAGAATTATCATCAATGAGGATACCCGTACCATAGATGTGGGGGTCGCTGATGACAACCTGGCACTTGCAATAGGCCGCAACGGCCAGAATGTCAGGCTGGCTTCGCAGCTTTTGGGCTGGAACCTTAAGGTTACCACCATATCCGAGATGGAAAATAACCTAAATGCCGAAATGAGCCGCATCATAAAGCTCTTTGTAGAGAACCTTAATATTGATGAGGAATTTGCAGCAGCCCTTGCTGACATGGGATTTACCTCATTGGAGGAAATAGCCTATGTTCCTATTGAAGAGTTCACCCAGATTGAGGGCTTTGATGAGGAGACTGCCAATATTCTTCAGGAAAATGCCAAAGCAGCGATTAAGAGTCGTGAGGCTGAAAAGATGGCCCAAGGATACGACGAACTGCTGCGTTTAGAGGGCATGGATGAACTTATTGCCGGGGCACTGATGGCAAAAGGCATAAAAAATGCCGAAGAACTTGCCGAGATGGCAACTGATGAGATTGTCGAGATGATAGAAGGCCTTAGTGAAGAAAAGGCCGGCGAGCTTATTATGTCAGCCCGCAATGAGTGCTGGTTCAAGGAACCTGCATCAGATGATGAAAAAGACGATCAAGGCGCTGAAGCCGGCAAATAGTGTGAGGTGTGCCAATGAGTGACAAAGTAAGTGACAATACGCCCAAAAGGATGTCTTTGAATAAAAAGACTCACAGCACTCTGACCCTGCAGGGTACTTCGGGGCGCTCCAAGGTAGTACAGGTTGAAGTAAGAAAGCGCCGTATTATTGATCCCCAGCAGATTGAAGAGCAAAGACGTGCCGAGGCTGCCGCCAAGGCCGAAGCTGCAGCAAGGGCTGAGGAAGCAAGGATTAAGGCAGAAGAAGAGGCCAAGGCAAGGGCTTTGCGGCTTGAAGCTGAGAAGCGTGCCAGGGAAGAGGCTGAAGAAAAGCGCAGGGCAGCACAGGCTGAGAAGAAGACAGCACCTAAAAAGAAAGAGGATGATGCGGCCAATGAGCAGCTGCGCAGAGCCCAGGAAGAGCAGCGGCGCCGCCGCCTTGAGGAGGAGGCTGCCAGGGCTGATGAGGAAAACCGCCGCCTGGCAGAGGAAAATGCTGCGCGCTGGGAGGCTGAAGAGGCCCAAAGGCAGGAGAAGGATGACGAACTGCCCCAGTCAGGTTCCATGTATGTGCGTGAGGCAGAGGCCAGGCAGGAGCTTGAAGCCGAAAACCGCGGGCGTTACAGGGATCGTTTGGGGATTGAAAGAAGGGCAAAGAACCAGGGACGCCGTGAAGAGGAAGGCCGCGAGTTGGGACCTGTTCGCAAAGGCGTCAAGGGCGGACGTACTGCTAAGAATGTTCAAAGCAGGGGTACTGCCAAGGCAAGTTTGCAGCAGCACGGCTTTAATCGTCCTGCAGCTCCAGTTGCCCGAGATGTTGTCATAGGAGAGACTATCACCGTAGCTGAGCTGGCCCAGAAAATGGCGCTTAAGGGCGCAGAAGTCATTAAGACTTTAATGAAGCTTGGCGAAATGGTCTCCATAAATCAGGTCATAGATCAGGGGACTGCCCAGATCGTCGCTGAAGAGCTGGGCCACAAGGTTATCCTGCGCAAGGAAAATGAGCTTGAAGAAGAGCTTTTAGCAGATCGCGGCACGGCAGCAGCCCCCATTGCCAGAGCTCCTGTGGTTACCATCATGGGACATGTGGATCACGGCAAAACCTCTTTGCTTGACTACATTAGAAAATCCAAGGTGGCAGCAGGTGAGGCAGGCGGAATTACCCAGAGAATAGGTGCCTATCATGTAGAAACCAGAGGGGCCGGAATCACCTTCTTAGATACTCCAGGCCATGCGGCATTTACGGCCATGCGTGCCCGCGGTGCCCAGGTAACTGATATTGTAGTACTGGTGGTTGCAGCAGATGACGGGGTTATGCCCCAGACCATTGAGGCCATTCAGCATGCCCAGGCTGCTAAAGTTCCCCTGATAGTTGCCATCAACAAGATGGATAAGCCAGGAGCTGATCCTACCAGGGTTACCAATGAGTTGATTCAGCATAGTGTCATTCCCGAATCCATGGGCGGTGACACCCAGTTTGTACAGGTTTCTGCCAAGACCGGTCTTGGCGTTGATGATCTTCTGGAGGCAATTTTGCTGCAGGCTGAAATGCTTGAGTTGACGGCAGCAGCTGACGGCATGGCTTCGGGCGTGGTTATTGAGTCCAGACTGGATAAAGGCAGGGGCCCGGTTGCTTCAGTGCTTGTCCAGGAGGGAACCTTACACAAGGGAGATATTGTGCTGTGCGGGCTGGAGTACGGCAGAGTAAGGGCACTTCGCAATGAGAAGGGGCAGAATCTTGATGAGGCAGGGCCCTCAATTCCCGTGGAGATTTACGGCCTTTCAGGAGTTCCGGTAGCAGGTGATGAGGCCACCGTAGTCCGTGATGAGAAAAAAGCCCGTGAAGTTGCCCTGTTCAGGCAGGGTAAGTATCGTGATCTTAAGATTGCCAAACAGCAAAAGCGCAAGCTTGAAGGCATGTTCACGGACAGCGAGGTCTCAGAGCTTAATGTGGTGTTAAAAGCGGATGTGCAAGGTTCTGTTGAGGCTATTTCTGATGCCCTTAATAAGCTTGCCACCGACGAGGTAAAGGTTAATATCGTAGGCTCGGGAGTCGGCGGGATTACGGAAACTGATGCCACGCTGGCTGCGGCATCAAAGGCTGTCATTGTGGGCTTTAACGTCCGTGCTGATGTGCCTGCCCGCAGGGTCATAGATGCTGAAGGTATCGATCTGCATTACTATGGGGTCATCTATGATCTGATAGATGACGTCAAAAAAGCCATGGCCGGCATGCTCAAGGCTGAAGTGCGTCAGGAAATTATCGGACTTGCCGAAGTGCGCGATGTCTTTAGGCATCCTAAGTTTGGATCCATTGCAGGCTGTATGGTGACCGAAGGGGTTATCAAGCGCTCGGCTCCGGTGCGAGTCCTAAGGGATAATGTGGTGATCTTCGAAGGTGAACTTGATTCTTTGCGCCGCTTTAAAGATGACGTTGCCGAGGTTAAGGCCGGTACCGAATGCGGTGTTGGCGTCAAGAATTATCAGGATGTCAAAGTAGGAGATCAAATCGAGGTCTTCGAGAACATCGAGATTAAACGTACTTTGGAGTAGTTTGCTCTGATTATGCCAAAGAGCTATGGAAGGGCCGAAAGGGTTGCCTCAAATGTGCGCCGTGAGGCCAGTGCTATTATAAGACATGAGATCAAAGATCCCAGGGTAAAAGATGTCACCATAACTGAGGTGTCACTAAGCCCGGATCTTAGAAATGCCCGCATTTACGTCTCATTTTTAACTGATGATGACCGTGCGGTAAAAGAAGGCATGATAGGGCTTGAAAGCGCCAAAGGCTTTGTGCGCACGCAGCTTGCAGGACGCCTTAAGCTGCGCTACATGCCGAAGATTGAATTTGTCTTTGACAAGCTTTTAAAAGATGCCATGCGCCTTGATGCCCTTATTGCATCAGGTCTTGGGGACAAAAAGTAACA
>CAYNSI010000051.1:7506-12278 GCA_964399665.1 uncultured Enterobacterales bacterium
TAAGTTAAATCCGAAGTAATTGTTGGTATTGTTGAAGGAAATATCTTCTACAATCTTTCCTAAAAACTCCATGTCATCGGGGTACATGCCCTTTTCAACAAAGTTCCCTATGATGTTGCACATAATGCGCCTGAAGTACTCGTGGCGGGTATAGGACAAAAAAGATCTTGAGTCGGTCAGCATCCCAACAAAATTACCCAGAACCGACAATGATGCCAGGGTGGTCATCTGGTCAATCATGCCCTGATAGGTATCATTGAACCACCAGCCGGAGCCCTGTTGAATTTGACCGCGGGCTGCTGTTCCCTGGAAAGCTCCTATGGCAGCACCGATGATGGCATTGTCAGCAGGGTTTAGGGAGTACCAAATCATTTTAGGCAGGGCATCAGCTTCATTAAGGGTATCCATTAATTTGCAGATCCCCTGGGCACAGGCGCGGTTGTCAATGCAGTCATAACCTGAATCGGCTCCCAGCTTTTTGAACATTTTGGTATTGGGATCTCTTAATGCCCCGTAGTGCATCTGCATAACCCAGCCGTATTTGGCATACCCTTTGGCAAGATGGATTAAGACCATGGATTTGTAGGCTTCAATCTCACAGTCGCTTAAGGATTCACCCTTAAGGCCCTTTTGGAAGATTTTTTCAAGTTCATCGGCGGATACTATGGTGCAGTAGGCATAGTCAACCCCGTGATCTGAAGCTTTACAGCCCATATCATTAAAAAATTTCATCCTGATATCAAGGGCCTTAAAGAAGTCTTCGCAGGTATTTATGATTGTGCCGGTAATGTTAGCAATGTGGGCGACATAGTCCTTAAATTCTGGTTTTTCAATCTTCATGGCCTTGTCAGGTCTCCAGGCAGGAATTACCTGAGCCTTACAGCTGCCCTTTTCTTTAATGAGCTTATGCCACTCTAAAGAATCCCCGGGATCATCGGTTGTGGCAATGAGTTTGACATTTGATTTTTCAATTATGGCAGGGACCCTGAAATCATCGCGGGAGAGCATGCTGTTGCACTGATCCCAGATCTCCTTACAGGTTTTGCCAGACAGGGTTTTGGTGATCCCAAAATAGCGCTGCAGCTCAAGGTGGGTCCAGTGGTACAGGGGATTGCCTATGGCACGGGGCAGAGTATTGGCAAATTGTTCAAACTTTTCATAGTCGGAGCTTTCTTTTCCTGTAATCAAACTTTCACAAATCCCATTTGACCTTATCATGCGCCACTTGTAATGATCCCCTCCAAGCCAGGCCTCGGTAATGTTGGCAAATTGATGATTCTGTGCGATCTGAGCCGGATTGATATGGCAGTGATAGTCTATGATTGGCATTTTTGCGGCATGATCATGGAATAGGGTTTTGGCAGTTTCAGTTTCCAGTAAAAAATCCTGATCCATAAATGCTTTCATACTAACCTCCTTAGTTTTTAAAAGGCCTGCATCTGCAGGCCTTGATTTATCCTTGTCCAAAAGAGATCTTTATTCAAAAAGACATCCTGTGAATATTTGTCACTTGGGCAGCGTGGCTGTGTAACCGAAAAGCTCCGGCAGGTACGAGGATACCGTCGGGAAGTAGGTACATGCCATCAGTACGGCAACAATGACTACATAGTAGGGTAACAGCTGGACAAAGATTCGCTCGATGGTGGTTTTGGCTACTTTGACACCAACAAACAGGATATTGCCCACAGGCGGGGTAATGGTGCCTATGCACAGATTGTAAACTAGCACAATACCAAACTCCACCGGGCTTAAACCGCACTGTATTCCTATAGGCAGGAAGATCGGCGTGAAGATCAGAATGGCAGGAGTGGTATCAAGGAAGGTACCCACAAAGAGCAGGAAGACATTGATGATAAGCATGATAACTATCTTGCTTGAGGAAATGCCGTTTAACATGTCCCCTACGGCTGCCGGGATATTCACAAAAGAAATAACCCAGGACATGATGGAGGATACTCCGATAAGGAGCACGATGATGCCGGTCATGGCAGCAGATTCGGCATAAATCGCTTTGAGGGCCTTCCAGGTCATGCTCTTGTAGATAATCGAAAGAATAAGTGAGTAGACCACGGCTACCACCGCACCTTCAGTTGCCGTAAAGGCACCTGCAATAATACCTCCTATTACTATGATGATAAGAAGCAGTGACGGCACGGCATCGATGATCACCTTCATGGCAAGGGAGAGGGTGATTTTCTCGGTAGAACTCCTATAGCCCAGTTTCTTGGCGTATATGTAAGCTACTACCATGCAGCTTAAGCCCCAGAGAATGCCAGGGATATAACCTGCCAGGAAAAGGGCAGCAACCGAGGTGCCACCTGATACCAGGGAGTAGGTAATAAGCACATTTGACGGGGGGATCAAAAGTCCTGTTGGGGCGGAGGCAATGTTTATCGTTGCCATATAGTCCCTGTCATAGCCTTCTTTCTGGGCTACAGGTCCTATGATGGAACCCATTGCAGAAGCTGCAGCAACACCAGATCCTGAAATGGCACCAAACATCATATTGGCCATGGAATTGGTATGGGCATAAGATCCCGGGAGTTTGCCAACCAAAAGCTTGGCAAAGTTCATCAGCCTTATTGCAATCCCTCCCTGATTCATGATGTTTCCTGCAAGAATAAAGAAAGGAATGGCAATGAGGGTAAATACCGAAATCCCGGTAAAGGTTCTTTGAGCTCCGGTTTGGAGCATCATGTTCAGATCTAATGCCCCGGCACCGGCAACTACTGATGATATGGCAATTGAAATGCAGATCGGCACACCGAGCACCAGGAGGAGGATCAGCACAAAAGCCATGGTTAATCCTACAGTTAAAGTCATAATATTGTTCTCCTAGGTGATTACTGCTTGTCGTCATTGACACCGTAAAGGGCCAAATCTGGGGAAGACAGTTTCTTGAACATGTCACAAAGATTTAACAGCCCGTATATGGTAATCAGGATGCCTGACAGCGGAAGCACCGCATACATCAAGCCCATATTGACGCCTAAGGATGCGGTTAACTGATTCATGTTTTCAGCAGCCATAACATAGCCGCCGTAACATAACAGGGGCACAGCAGTTAATATCACCAAAAGTTCCGAGAAAATATCAAGGTAGACGCGTTTGGCTCCGGTGAACTTGCCGTAGACAAAGGCCATGCACAAGTGACCGCGGGTGCCGAACACATACGCTGCTGCCAGAATTGACAGCCAGGTAAAACTGTAGGTTATAAGCTCCTCTGAGATGGTACTCGGAGAGTTGAAAAAGTAACGAGTCACGATTTGATATGTGCCAACCACTGTCATCATCATAAAGAGGAAGACGCAAAATACCATCAGCGACTTATCCAGAACTTTTCTTAAGGTCTGCATGTAATTGCTCCACAAAAATAAGTCCGCAATTATTTACCCTTTATTAGCGGCATTGGCAGCATCATAAAGCGGTCTTAATTCCGGTGTTTCGTTTAAAAGCTGCTCATGAAGAGGAAGTACTTTGCTGCGGAACTCCTCAACATCAACAGTAATAAATTCGACTCCCATCTTGAGAGCTTGTTCTTTGGCGGTTGCAACCCCCTTATGCCAAGCTTCAAATTCAACTCTTCTGGCTTCATTGGCAGCCTCTTGGAAAACTTTGAGATCTGCTTCAGAAAGACCTGATAAGAATTTTTCGGAGCCGACCAACAGATCTGGGCACATCTGGTGCATATCATAACTGAAGTATTTGGTTACTTCACCATGCTTTTGGTCGGTTAATGCAAGTTCATTGTTTTCAGCTCCGTCTATCACCCCCTGCTGCAGAGCCGAGTATACCTCACCAAAACTCATGGGGGTTGCGGCCGCCCCGAAGGCATTCATCATGGCCACATTGGTGGGGCCGGCTTGGACTCTGAATTTCTTACCTTCAAGATCTGCTACCGAGCGTATCGGGGTTTTGGCGTAGAAATTTCTGGTTCCGGCTGTAAAGGCTGCCATGGGAATGAAACCATTTTCCTTGGAGTTGACGCTGAAATCTGCCATGACCTTGGGATCGGAAATGAACTTCTCGTAGGCAGGTTCTGAGGTAAAAAGATAGGGGAAGGAGAATAAGGAGTAGAGTTTGTCAAAAGATTCGACATTGGCAGTTGATACCACTAAAAATTCCACTGAACCCTGCCTGATAAGTTCCATCACCCTCTCATTTGCCCCCAGGGTGGCATTGGGGAAGATCTGTACGTCATACTTGTCCCCAAGCCGGTCTTCGACATATTTTTCAAAGGCAAGCATGCCCTGATGATCAGGATGGCTCTCAATCTGAGCGTGGGAAACACGTACCGTCTGCTTTGAAGCATTGTCGCTTTCGCCGCCGCATCCTGCTAAAGTGATTGCTGCAGCTACGGCAGCAGCAAGGGAGGCTGCAAAAAACTTATTTATACGCATATTTATTATCCTCATGTATTTTTAATAGTCAAACCATACTGTTTTCGTAGGGTACTAAAGACTGCAGTTGTATACTAGTATGAACAAATCAGGCTGTACAGTGTAAAAAACTAATTCTGTGGGATATCCTGCAATTTTAAGATAAATTATTTTTTTGTAACGCAACCGTTTGCGGATATGCGCCAGCGAGGCACAAATTTCAATGAGGCAAGTCACAATTTACATCCGTAAATCCGAAAATACAGTGATTGCAATAAGACATCACTCTGCCGCCATAATGCTCCCTCTTGTTCATCTGCAGGCAGGAAACCGTAAGGGCATTTGGACTTATCAAGGTTCATTTAATTTTGCAGCACTTACAGTGACAAATGC
>CAYNSI010000052.1:0-12201 GCA_964399665.1 uncultured Enterobacterales bacterium
GTAAACGCCGTGGTCCAGCCTCTTACAGGGTATATAGCTGATAAAAAGCCTAGACCTTATCTCATGTGCCTTGGGATGCTGCTTGCCGGTATCGGTCTCATGTTTTTAGGCTTTGTGGAAAACTTTTATATCATGGTCGCGATGGCTGCCGTCAATGGTATCGGGGTAGCAGGCTTCCATCCTGCGGCAGGAAAGCTTGCCAATATCTTCTCAGGCAGGAAAATGGGGCGGGGGATGAGTATTTTTCAGGTAGGGGGAAATATAGGCTATGCCCTGGGACCGCTTTACTTTACTGCTTTTTATATGCTCCTAGGTCTTAAGGCTACTCTTCTTATCGTAGTTCCCGGGCTTTTTATGACCATATTTTTTGTGGCCCGCAATAGGAAATATAACGTTTTTTCTAAAAGAGATCACCAAAAGCGCACTCATAGAAAGGGGGCCGAGGGGCTTGTGGACAACTATACCGGGACACTGCTGCTTTTGGTTTTGGTATTTTTAAGATCTGCTGCCATGTTTTCCCTGATTGCCTTTCTGCCGCTGTATTACATGCATGTGCTTAATGTAGCAGAGGAGTTTTCCACCATTACCATAACTGCAATTGGGGTGGCAGGTGCCTTTGCAACCTTAGCCGGAGGTTTTTTTGCTGACAGGTTCGGCTTTACGCAGTGGGTCAGGCTTGCCTCGGCAGCTGCGGTGCCTTTTGCGGTACTGTCTCTTTTTACCATAAATCCTGTGACGATCCTTTTGTGCCTGACCCTTTACGGAATTTTCTATTACGGAGCCATGTCTTCAATAACGATTATAGGGCAGAAGCTTCTGCCGCTTCATGTCGGCATGGCAACGGGGATCACCATTGGTCTTGGAATAAGTTTCGGGGGTATAACTGCCCCATTCTTAGGATCAATTGGGGATGCCTTCGGTCTTGAAGCTACCATGAAGGTTATAGTTTGCCTGGTGGCAGCAGGAGGACTCTGCTCTTTTTTGGTTCCGGTGGTAGAAAGAACCCCAAAAGGCACCTGAGAGTAGAAGAGTCATGCGATTTTAAGCGCTTACAATAAGCATGAGATCTTTTTGACGCACGATAAAGCAAAAAGGATCACGGGAAAGCTTAAAAAAATCGGCAAGAGCTGCCAAAATTTTGAGGTTAAGGAGAGTTCAGATGCTGTTGCTGCTGCAGTTATTATCAGGAGTTGCTCTTTTGACCTTTGGGATTTACCTGGTAAAAAGCGGGGTTTTAGGAGTTTTTGGCAGCAGCTTAAATTCCCTAATTGCAAGGTCAATGCAGGGGGCTTTATGGCCTGTGCGAGCCATGATTACAGGCTTTGGGGTAACCGCCCTGGTACAAAGCTCCAATGCCACGGCACTTATCCTGGCCTCATTTTTGGCCAAGGGTGTGATTACCTTAACTCCTGCTCTTGTCATCATGCTTGGAGCAGATTTAGGTTCTGCTGTCATGGCAAGGGTTCTGACATTAGACCTATCCTGGCTTTGCCCCCTGCTGCTGATTACAGGCATTAGTTTGTTCCTTCTGAAGAAAAATACCGTGTCAGGCAGGATTGGGAGCATTATTATCGGCCTTGGCATAATAATTTTGGCCCTAAGAACCATCATCAGTACCACATCCCCCATTGCGCAGTCCCAGACCATGGGACTTATCCTCTCATCCCTTGAAGGCCAGTACACCTTTGCAGCTATTGTCGGGGCGCTGCTTGCCATGCTTTGCTTTTCATCCTTAGCTGCGGTGGTGATTGCTGCCATGATTGCTCAAAGCGGGATGCTGTCGATGCTTACGGCTTTTTATGTAGTCATGGGGGCAAATTTGGGCAGCTGCATTTTGGAAATTTTAGGAAGCCTAAATCAGGGGACCAATGCCAGGAGGGTAATGACAGGAAATTTTCTTATTAAGGCAACCATTGCCTTAATCCTTACTGCGTACTTAAACTTCGGGGTGCTGCCTGAGATCTTATGGCCTCCCAGGGACACCATCATATGGTTTCATGTGATCTTTAATCTTGCAGTCTGCCTTATGATGCTTCCTGTTACCTCTTGTTATGCAAAAATGCTCATAAGGCTCATGCCATCTTCTGCGGTTCCTGTCTTAAATGGTGAGAAAAGTCCTCTGTATCTTGATGATGCCAATCTTGATAATCCTTCTTTGGCCCTTTCCAATGCCACGAGGGAGATCCTGCGCCTTGGAGATTTTTTGCACGAGATTTTGCAGCTTTTTAAGGAATCTATTACAGGAAAGACCGGGCACAGCGACAGGATCATGGATCTTGTCGCATCAATTGAGTATTTGTGCCCCATCATCAAAAATTACATTACCTCCATAGATCCTGGCGAAAGCTCACTTAAAGAACGCTGGAATCAGAATCTGGCGGCGGTTGTAGCCTGCATTCAGGCAGCTGACAGTCTTAAACACCTGCAAAGCGGGATAAGTTTTGTAAATCACAGCCAGGAGGTGAGCATAAGTGCTCACAGCAGATCTGATTTGACCCGGCTTACTAATGCCCTGAATGAAAATCTTGCAGCATCGCTGAATGCCCTTATGACAAGGGAGGAAGGGCAGATAGAGCAGGTCCTGGTCAACAAGGACAGCTTCAAGGCTTTATCTGACAGCTTTCTTGTAAGACAGTACAACCGCCTAAGCAGTGCTGACTATGCTGTCGACAGCGCAGCCGTGGTCATGTCATTGATTGCAGAGATGCGTCAGCTCAACGGCTGTTTTGCTGCCATGGCCTCATCAAAGCATGTCCTGCCTGATGCCAAAAACAGATGAAGGGCAGGATGATTTTTAAATTAATCCAAAAGATTCTCAGGCTCAGTTACTGCAAAATCATCTTCACGAAATTTGCTGCCTTTTTGTACCATGAGCCCTAATAGGGCTTCATTTTCCTTTAAAACAGGGATCCACTGTTCTTTAAAAACTTTTTTATCAACCTGCTGGACTCTGGCATCAAGCTTTTCCTGCTCAATATAATCCTTAGCAAAGCGGGGGTGGCACCAGACAGGAAGAATTTGCACCGATCCTTCCTCAGGGTCATGATCTTCTAAAAAAACGGGCCCTGAATCATCATTCATGACAATGATATAAAGGCTGTCGTACTCCCTTAACTTGTTCAAAAAATAAGACTCACGGTAAAAGGCATCAAGTGCCAGGACAGCATCATGCTCCTTATCGCTTAATTCGTACATGGTATGTTCCAGTAATTAACGTTTGCGCTGTAACATGGGCTTTAAAAACTGTCCTGTGAAGGACTTGTCACATGCTGCAATTTCCTCGGGAGTTCCTGTCGCTACGATCTGCCCCCCGTCAAAACCGCCTTCAGGACCTAAATCGATAATGTGATCGGCACACTTTATGACATCCAAATTATGCTCTATTACAACTACGGTATTACCCTCATCCCGAAGGCGTATTAAAACTTCAAGAAGCTGTTTTACGTCGTGAAAGTGCAAACCTGTAGTAGGCTCATCAAGAACATACAGGGTCTTTCCCGTGGAGCACTTTGACAGCTCTTTGGAAAGCTTGATGCGCTGAGCCTCCCCGCCTGAAAAGGTTGTGGCAGCCTGCCCTAAGGTAATGTAGGACAGTCCTACATCCATGAGAGTTTTAAGCTTTCTTGCTATGGCGGGAATGGCATTGAAGAATTCCAAAGCCTCCTCCACCGTCATATTCAAAACCTCGGAGATATTTTTGCCCTTGTAAGTAATATCCAGGGTCTCCCTGTTGTATCTGCTGCCTTTGCACTCTTCACACTGCACATAAATGTCTGGCAGAAAGTGCATGGCAACCTTTATGGTGCCATCCCCCCGGCAGGCCTCACAGCGCCCGCCGCGGACATTAAAGGAAAAGCGTCCTGAAAGGTAGCCCCGGGCCCTGGCCTCAGGAGTTTGGGCAAAAAGATCCCTTACGCCCTGAAAAAGCCCCACATAGGTTGCAGGATTGGATCTTGGCGTCCTGCCTATGGGGCTTTGGTCAATACAGATTATCTGGTCAAAATTCTCAAGGCCTGAAACCTTATCGTAAGGTGCTGGATCTCCATAGGTCAGGCTGTGGTTGAGTTTCCTTTGACAAATCTTCACTAAGGTGTCATTGACAAGGGTTGACTTGCCTGAGCCAGACACTCCTGTTACGACAATAAATAAGCCGCAGGGAAAGCTGACATCGATATTCTTAAGATTATTGCCGCAGCATCCTGTGATAGTAAGCATCCTGCTCTTTGCAGGCTTTAGTCTCTTTTTGGGGATAGGGATTTTTTTTCGTCCTGCAAGATAATCCCCGGTTAAGGATGCGGGGTTTGCCATGACATCAGCAGGAGTACCCTGCGCTACTACGGTGCCGCCGTGAATGCCGGCGCGCGGACCGATATCAAGCACAAAATCCGCACTTTTGATGGTGTCCTCATCGTGTTCAACTACGATAATGGAATTGCCCAAATCTCTAAGATGCCTTAAGGCTTCAAGAAGTCTGCTGTTGTCACGCTGATGCAGTCCTATTGAAGGCTCATCCAGGGTATACATAACTCCAACAAGTCCTGCTCCAATCTGGCTTGCAAGACGGATACGCTGGCTTTCCCCTCCTGAGAGGGTTTCTGCAGATCTTGACAGGGTAAGATAGCCAAGTCCCACATTTATAAGAAAGGACAGTCTTGAGTTAATTTCCTTTAAAATCCGCTCAGCAATGGAGCTTTCCTGGGGTGTGAGCTTAAGGGAGCCGAAAAACTTTTGGCATTCATTAATGGACAGACTGCTAAGATCAGGAAGGGATTTTGATCCTACAAAGACATTACAGTACTCTTTTTTAAGCCTGTTTCCCCGGCAGCAGGAACAGGGCTTTGCAGTCATCATACGGGTTAATTCTTCCCTTGCGTGTTCAGACTTGACAGTCCTAAGGCTTTGCTCATAGTCTGCAACAGCCCCTTTAAAGTTAGTGATTTTGTCCTCCCAAAAGCTGGGTACTTTTAGCTTCATGGCAGGATCGCGCTTTCCGTACAAAACAAATTCCTGCTCCTGTTTTGACAGCATGCCAAAGGGCGTGAAGAGGTCAATGCCCAAAAGTTCTGCCATGTCTTTAAATCTCATATAGCTGAAAAAGCATGCTCTGCTCCAATATGAGAGGGCACCGTCATTGATACTTTTGTCGTAGTTAACCATCTTGTTGGGGTCAAAAACGATCTTAACCCCGAGGCCGTCGCATTCAGGACAGGCGCCGTGGGGGCTGTTAAAAGAAAAGTTGCGCGGCTCAAGCTCAGGGATGGCATAGCCGCAGACAGGACAGGAATAGCGGGTTGAAAAAAGCTCTTCTGCCTCATCGGTGCCATCATCCATGGGACAAAGCACCACCAGCCCTTCTGATACATTAAGGGCCGTCTCTACGGATTCTGAAAGGCGCTGTCTTAAATCAGGCCTTACCTTGAACCTGTCTACAATCACGTCGATATCATGCTTGACATGAAGCTTAAGATCAGGAGGGTCTGCAAGTTCGATGATCTCTTTGTCAACGCGTGCTCTGATAAAGCCATCTTTGCTTAATTTGTTGAAAAGCTGCCGGTATTCCCCCTTGCGGCCCCTTACAACAGGAGAGAGCAGCATATAGCGCCTGCCCTCTTGATGAGAGAGGATCTCATCGACAATTTGGGGTATGGTGCGGGCTTTTAAGATACTGCCGTGCTGCGGGCAGACGGCCGTCCCGATGCGGGCCCACAAAAGTCTTAGATAATCGTGGATCTCGGTAATGGTTCCGACCGTGGAACGGGGATTTCTTGAGGTTGATTTCTGTTCTATGGAAATTGCCGGGGAAAGTCCTTCAATTGACTCAACATCGGGTTTTTCCATAAGCTCAAGAAACTGCCTGGCATAGGCTGACAGTGATTCCACATAGCGTCTTTGGCCTTCTGCATAAAGAGTGTCAAAGGCAAGAGAAGATTTTCCTGATCCTGAAAGTCCCGTAATGACACAAAGCTTATTGCGCGGCAGGGTCACATTAAGATTCTTAAGATTGTGGGTTTTAGCACCCCTGATAATGATGTTATCCATAAAGAAGAAATGACAGACTATCTAAAAAAAGAAACAATGCAGCCGCACTAAATTTTGTCAGCCGTATTTAACTTACTCTTTGTTTTGCTATCATTATATGCTAATTACGACATGGCATGCTTAAGCTGACAGACGACAAGTTGCAAGCTGCGATGCCCGACAACGAAAAATGGTTTTTGGTACCAAAACACACAATCTGTAATTATCAGCAATAAGGAAATTTTTTATGGCACGCGGAGTAAACAAAGTAATACTAATCGGAAATCTTGGAGACGAGCCTTTATGCAGAACCACCCACAGCGGAAGCAGCGTCACAAATATTTCAATGGTAACCAATGAAGTACGCCGTAACATAGATACCGGAGAATACACTGAGTATGCCGAGTGGCACAGGGTCGTGATGTGGGGCAAGCTTGCTGATATTGCAAGGCAGTATCTTCATAAGGGGTCTCAGATCTATGTTGAGGGTAAGTTAAGAACCCGCTCTTTTATGGATAAGCAGGGACAAAAACGCAGCGTTACGGAGGTGGTCGCCGACGAGATGCAGATGCTGGGAACCAGGGCATCATCTGCTGCAAGCCTGCCCCAGGGCAACCCCTATCGCGGGGGCACGACGGCCCCGAATAATTTCCAGCGCCAGGGGGCTGCAGGCGAGCAGGGTCAGTACGGCAGCTTCGGCAGTCAGGAAGGTTACTACGGTAATGCCGCATCTAACATGCAAACTTCTGACTATGCCGGTCAGTTTGGCGGGCCGATTGATGATGTGGCACCTCTTCCTGATGAGCCTTTTGCAGACAACTTTTCCGCCAAGCCCAGGGACAAAAATGTTGCAGAAGAAAGGGAGCCTGTAGTAAGGGAGTCCCTGAATGATGAGATCCCCTTTTAGACTGTAAAGATCAAAACTGGATAAAGGCTGCCTGATATTGAGGCATTAAGGTGTCTTTTAAGGCACCTTCAGGAAGGCGCTTAGGATTTTAAAATCATATGCTGTGATATACTTCCTGTCTGAAATTTGTTTGTTCTGTATGAAATACGACAGGATCTAGTGGAAAGATGAGTTAAGCCAAGGCCATGTTCAAAAAATTACGCGGCTTGTTCTCAAATGATCTCTCAATTGATTTGGGAACTGCCAACACGCTTATTTATGTCAAGAATAAGGGTATTGTCTTAAATGAGCCGTCAGTTGTAGCGGTCAGACTTGATAAGGGCGGTGGTTCGCAGCGCAGAGTGGATGCCGTAGGCAAGGCTGCCAAGAGAATGCTGGGGCGCAATCCTGATAATATCGAAGTAATAAGACCCATGAAAGACGGGGTGATTGCTGACTTCCAGTACACCGAAAAAATGCTGCAGTACTTTATTGAAAAGGTGTTGGTAGGCTCCCACTTCTTCCCCTTTAAGCCTTCCCCAAGGGTTTTGGTATGCGTGCCCTGCGGTGCCACCCAGGTTGAAAGAAGGGCCATCCGCGAATCGGTAGAAGGTGCCGGGGCCTCGGAGGTCTTTCTAATTACAGAACCCATGGCAGCTGCCATCGGCGCGGGCCTTCCGGTTTCCGAGCCTGCAGGCTCCATGATTGTGGATATTGGAGGCGGTACCACAGAAGTTGCCATCATCTCCCTTAACGGGGTGGTCTACTCCAGCTCCGTGCGCATCGGCGGTGACAGATTCGATCAGGCTATTATCGATTATGTGCGCAATACCAAGCGGTATGAAATAGGTGAATCCACGGCAGAGCGCATTAAGATTGAAATAGGA
This sequence comes from uncultured Enterobacterales bacterium, assembly GCA_964399665.1. GTDB lineage: Bacteria > Pseudomonadota > Gammaproteobacteria > Enterobacterales > Succinivibrionaceae > Avisuccinivibrio_A. Next base: position 7,792 of record CAYNSI010000052.1, read on the forward strand.
ACTGCCTATGCTGAGCAGGAAATGCATGAAAAGGAAATCAGGGGCAGATCGGTGGTAGAGGGGGTTCCCCGCTCCTTTACTTTAAATTCCAATGAGATCTTAGAAGCCCTGTCAGATCCTATCAAGGGAATTGTCAGTGCCGTCAGGGTCGCTTTGGAAAAATCACCTCCTGAACTTTCCGCTGATATTGCAGAACGCGGCATGATGCTCTCAGGCGGCGGCGCCCTCCTGCATAATCTTGACAAGCTTTTGCGTGAGGAAACGGGGATCCCCGTAATTGTGGCCGATGATCCTCTTACCTGTGTGGCAAGGGGCGGCGGCAAGGCTCTTGATATGTATGATGCGCAGGATAACGAGATTTTTGATTAACCATAATGAGGGCAGGGCAGGGCCCTGTAAGCTCGTTTGAAAAAGCCTGAGATCCCGCATCTTCTGATCAACTTTCGTTTTGCACTTGTATTCGTTTTGTCGGTCATTTTACTGGTGGCCGATTTGCGTCTTAAGGCATTAAGTGATTTTCGCTATTACTTAGAATCGGCTTTGTTTCCCGTGATGATGTTTGCCAATTCCCCCCGCGCCGTATCAGAGGCGGTCTCATCGCAGTTTACCAGCAGGGCTGAGCTTATTGCCGAAAACGAAAGGCTTGCTTCTGAAAATTATCTGCAGCGGGTGGATTTGCTGCGCCTGCACTCATTAGAGCAGGAAAATGCCGCTATGAGAAGGCTTTTGAACTCGCCTTTGCAGGAAACCTCAAAACGCATGTTTGCCGAGGTTATCGATGTTGACAGCAATCCTTACTTGCAGCGGGTGGTGGTCAACAGAGGGGCATCTTCAGAGGTTTACGACGGCATGCCGGTGATTACTGATGAGGGTCTGGTAGGTCAGGTAATTGAAGTAAATCATTCCTTTAGCAGGGTGCTGCTGTTAACCGACCCCAGCTCATCCATTCCGGTTACGGACACCAGAAATCAAATCAGGGTAATAGCTACGGGCACGGGGGTTCATGATGAGCTGGAACTAAACAGCGTGCCGCGATCTACTGATATTCAAGAAGGTGATCTGCTGGTGACTTCAGGTCTTGGTAATGTCTATCCCCAGGGGTATCCGGTAGCTATAGTAACCAAGGTGGGATTTTCAGAGACCCAGGCCTTTGCCGAGGTCAAAGCCAAGCCCCTGGTGGACTTTGACAGAATGCGCTATGTGCTGATGTTCTGGTATCAAAGCACTCCTGCTGATCAAAATTTTATTCCCCCCAAAAGACGTACCGACGGCAAGGTTGTTCTCAGGGAAGAGAGGATCCGCGGCCTGATTAATTCTATGTCGGATACCAGAGGACGGGGATTGAGCCGAGGCAGCGATGAGTAGTCAGCAGGTAGATCATCAAAAGCATTCTTCCTTCATGCTCTTTCTGCCCCTGGTGTTTTTGTGCCTTATGTTTGAGATCTTTCGTCTCCCTGAGGTCATTGCTCCTTATCGACCCAATCTTTTGGCTCTTGTTCTGATATATTTTTCCGTCTTTGATCCCAGGAGGATTAACATTGAAATTGCCTGGATCTGCGGATTGCTCATCGATCTTATGACAGGAGCGCCCCTTGGTATCAACGCCTTAAGCTATGCTTTGCAGATCTACCTTATTGTCTCCCAGTTCAAGCGATTTGCTATTTTTGCCAAATGGCAGCAGCTTATTATTATTGTGCTGGTAAATTTCCTTGGTCAGGTGTTGTGCTTTTGGATAGGGCATATTATGGGGCAGACCGTATATGAGGTAAATTTTGCAGCCAGGACGGTTACCACGGGGATCCTGTGGATTCCCACAGCTTTTATTTGTGCCCTTTTGTGCAGCAGTTTTTCAATAACCCCATCCCAGGATAGAAGAGATCAATAATGGGCAGGCTTATTTTGGCGTCAGGTTCTCCAAGACGCAGTGAGTTTTTGCGTAACATGGGCCTTGAGTTTGTCATCGATGTGCCCCGCATTGATGAAAGCATCAAAGCAGGGGAAAGTCCGCGTGAACTGGTGATGAGATTATCACGCAGCAAGGCTCTTGCAGCTGCCTCCCGTCATGTCAATGATGTAGTCATAGGTGCTGATACCATTGTAGTCGTCGGCGGTGAAATTTTAGGCAAACCTCAAGACCGCGCCGATGCTAAAAGGATGATCCTAAAACTCTCGGGACGTACCCATGAAGTTTATACTGCAGTTTGTGTTGCAGGAGGCGGCTCGGTATCACAGATCTGTACCGTAACGGAAGTTACCTTTGCCAAGGTAAGTGAAGAGCTTGCAGAAATTTACACCGCCTCAGGCGAGTGTGATGATAAGTCAGGGTCTTATGCCCTGCAGGGTATAGCTGCCATGCTTATAGAAAAGGTATCAGGTTCGGTGTCATCGGTAGTGGGACTTCCTGCCTCACAAACCAGGGAACTTTTGGCGCAGTACGGTTTTTATCCCAAAATAGTCAAGGTAGCAAAAGATGAGTGAAGCTTTAAAGGCGGCACAAAAGGCCCTGCTTGATGATCAGGCAATTACGGAAAGTTTTTTAGGTGAAGCCTTAAGTGTTCTGTCAACAGGCAGCATTGATTTTGGCGATTTGTTTTTTCAGCGGGTTGTATCGGAAGGTTTTTCCCTGGAGGAGGGTATTGTAAAAGGCGGCTCCTATGGTATTGAGCGCGGGGTGGGGGTCAGGGCGGTAGCAGGTGAAAAAACAGGCTTTGCCTACTCGGATATAATTGATAAAAAATCCATCCTTGATGCCTGTAAGGCCGCAGGATGCATATCATCGGGTGCTCAATGCAAAAGAGCGCATATTCTAAGCACTAAAACCGTACTCCCTCTTTATGTCGGCGCAAATCCCATGGCGACCTTCCAAAGAGCACAAAGGGCAGCTTTGCTTGAGGCCATAGACAAAAAAGCAAGAAGTTTGGATCCGAGGGTAGTGCAGGTTTTAGCGGGCCTTTACGGTGAGCACTCCATAAAACTGATCGCAGCAACAGACGGAAGGCTTTGTGCTGACGTCAAACCCATTGTGCGTCTTACCGTTACCGTCATTATGCAAAGTAAGACCAGGAGGGAGTCAGGTACTGCCTCAACAGGAGGCGCCGTCTTATTTGAAGATCTTATCAAGGAAGATACTGCACAGCTTTTGGCAGCTGAGGCTGTCCGTATGGCCTCGGTCAATTTGGAGGCTGTGGAGGCACCTGCCGGAACCTTTGAGGTAGTCCTGGGCGCAGGATGGCCCGGGGTGCTGGTTCATGAGGCTGTAGGTCACGGTTTGGAGGGCGATTTTAACCGCACGGGATCATCGGCATTTTCAGGAAGGATAGGGCAGATGGTTGCCTCAAAGGCCTGTACTGTTATCGATGACGGCACTATTCCCCATAAAAGGGGATCTTTGAGCATCGATGATGAAGGGACAGAGTCATCACAAACCGTATTGATTGAAAAGGGCATTTTAAGAGGCTATATGCAGGACAGGCAGAATGCCCTTTTGATGAAGACTTCCTGCACGGGCAACGGCAGGCGTGAAAGCTATAATTATCTGCCCCTGCCGCGCATGACCAATACCTATTTGATGCCGGGAGACTATAGTAAGGATGAGATTATCTCCTCGGTAAAAAAGGGCATTTATGCCGTCAATTTTGCAGGAGGCCAGGTGGATATTACTTCAGGGCGCTTTGTCTTTTCCACCTCGGAAGCATACCTTATTGAAAACGGCAGACTCACGGTTCCCGTCAAGGGGGCTACCCTTATTGGCAACGGTCCTGAGGTTATGGGCAGGGTTTCCATGGTAGGTTCTGATTTGGAATTTGACCGGGGCATAGGCTTTTGCGGCAAGGCAGGACAAAGCCTGCCTGTAGGCATAGGACTTCCTACCGTCAAGGTGGATGCCCTGACCGTGGGAGGAACTGCAGTTTAGGTGTTTGCAGTCATGTGCGAAGGCAGCACAGCCCCGGTTCTTTCAATCTCATCTTGTAGAAAGTGGAACAGCGCTTTAGCTGCCGGGTTTTTGCAGGATCCGTTATTTACCCTTTCCTTTTGGGCCTTTCTTATTAGGGCTCTTAACTTATTGCGATCAGTATCGGGCAGTGCGGCACAAAACTCATCTACAGCCTTCATTCCGCCTGCTATAAGATACTCCCTGAGATTTACAAGGCGCATGATGTTAGGATCTGTTACAGATGATGCCCCAAGAGTTTTAAGCTGATCTAAAAGATCTGAGGGATCATCTTGTCTTAAAAGCGCGGCGGCATATTTTAGCTGCCTTCGTCTTTCATCGGAATTGATCTTAAGATTGGCAGCAGTCTCCAAAGCCTCCTTCAAGGCATCATTGGGGAAATTTAATTTTTTAAAATCAGATTTGCCAAGGGCGGCGATTTTTTCAACAAGATGTCTTATTTGCAGGGCATCATGCCT
>CAYNSI010000053.1:0-12088 GCA_964399665.1 uncultured Enterobacterales bacterium
AAATAAGCCCCCTGCGGGGCTTAAGGAACAGTCAGTGGAGTTAGCAGTACTTAATTAAGGGTCCTTGCCCTTTTGACATCCAGTGTGGTTCTCATAAAATCCTTATCCACCTCGGCGACGATCTCTATTAACTGGTCTTTTGATATATGGCTCCAATTTTTGTCATCATCAAGCTCAACGACAATGACATCGCCTGAATTGTCGGCAAATTCATACTTGTCCTTACCCAGGAATCTTATGAGTCTTCCCTGCAGCACTACGATTTGATCGTCGTAGGCAGACTTCATCACCCCCGATACCGTATTCGGGGCATTATTCTCAAAACCACGCGGAGCTCCTGATTGATATGCCTGATCGTTAAATCCCTGCGGGGATGCCAGACAGGAAGCCCCAATGCTCAAGGCTGCAACTGCTGCCATTATGCTTATCTTTTTCATTTTGTTATCCTCACACCCTCATACCCTAAAGCTGTTAAAGCTTCTTTGATGATCTTGATTGTAGAAGGGAAAAATTAGGACACAATTAGCGACCTTCTAAATTCTGCCCTGAGGTGAGAATGATTATCGTCTTTGGGAAGATTTGGAGATCCTGACCCTGACTGAAGGCATTCTTTTGGGTGCAGGTTGTTCGTTCTGCTCAGTCTCAGTTCCTGAGGTTAAATTGGCGAACATTATCAAAAGTCCAGGAGCATTCTGTATGATGCCGCTTCTTACCAGACCCAGACATGAAGTAAACTCTGCCCCGATAAGTACTAAGCACCAACTGAGGCAAATCCAAATCATCAGAACCGGTAAAGCGGCCAATGCTCCGTATATGGCCTCATAGTCTGAGAAATTCATGATAAATACTGCAAAAAGTTTCTTTAAAACCTCAAAAAGAACCGTAACCAAAAGCCCGCCTGCAACAGCATCCTGAAATCTTACCAAAGTTGCAGGAACTATAATGTATATAGTTGTAATAACGGAAAATTCTATGAGAACAGGGAGAATAAAGTAAAAGATCTGACTGGCAATGGAAAGGTTAAGACCCTCAATATTGAAAGTTAAAATTCTGGAAAAAACCCACAAAGTCAGAGCTGTGGCAAGCGGTCCTACGGTAAGCAGCGTCCAATAGATGGCAAAAGTCATGGTAACGCGCCTTTTGCCGCCCCGCCAGATCCTGTTGATAGTCCTGTCAACGGCGCGCACCAAAACGAGGGCAATAACAACCAGCACCAGCGATCCTGTAAGTGTCAAAGATCCTGCCTTGGCAGCAAAGTCTGCAATATGCCTGCTTACCGTCTCTGAAAAAACCGGCAAGAAATTTGACGATGAAAAATCCTGCAAAGTCTTTTTTAAAGACTCAAATGACGGGATCATGGTAAATACGGACAATACCACGGTCAGGGCAGGAACCAGAGCCAGCATGGTCGTAAAAGTAAGCGCTGCCGCCTCCAGGAGTATCTGATCCCTTTTAATCCTCCTTAGAAAAAATTTTATAAGCTCCAGCATCGCTTCTTCCCGATATCCCAGTAAAACCTCCTAAAATCATATAATAAGGAAGACTATTTTTTAAGTGTTAAGTGTAAATTTAAAGGCTGTAATACATTCCAAACTCAACAGGTTGAGGTAAGGCGCTAAGCTCGATAACCTGCGCCCATTTAAGATCCACGTAAGCCTTAACGGCATTGGCAGTGATAGTGACATGCTGTTTCTTACCCTTGGTATCAGTAAACCGCACTAAATTGGCCAATTCTGGCAGATAGGAAAAGAAAAGTCCCTTTTTTTACAAGATCAAAACTTCCCCGAGGCAAGGCCTTATCATGAAGCGCCGTTTTTAGTTCCCCTTTTTAAAACACCAGGGCAGTTTTTCATCGGCAGGTAAAAACCTTACATTATTCGGATATCTTTGAACTTTTAGAGGTAAAATAGCGCCTGCTTTTATCTTCCCCCAAAGATTAGGGAATCCTTACAGGCTCTAAACTACGAAGGCACCAATCCATGGATGTAAACAAGATCCGCAACATAGCAATCATTGCCCACGTTGATCACGGCAAAACCACCCTGGTGGATAAACTTTTGCATCAGTCAGGCACCCTTGAGCGGGGTGAATTGGGGCAGGAGCGGGTGATGGATTCCAATGCCATTGAAAAAGAACGCGGCATTACCATTTTGTCCAAAAATACCGCCATAAACTGGGAAGGATACCGGATAAATATTGTAGATACCCCGGGACATGCCGACTTTGGCGGTGAGGTTGAACGCGTAATGAGCATGGTCGATTCGGTCCTGCTGCTGGTAGATGCTGTGGACGGCCCTATGCCGCAGACCAGATTTGTAACCCAAAAGGCTTTTGCCAGAGGACTAAAACCCATTGTGGTCATCAACAAGTGTGACCGTCAGGGAGCCCGTCCCGACTTTGTGGTAGATCAGGTATTTGATCTTTTTGACAACCTGGGAGCCACCGATGAACAGCTTGATTTTCCTGTTGTCTACGCTTCTGCTCTGGCAGGCTGGGCAACCCTGAACTTGGAGGATCAAGGTGATAATATGCAGCCTTTGTTCCAAACCATCATCGACAGGGTAAGCCCTCCTGATGCCAACAGTGACGGCCCATTGCAAATGCAGATATCCTCCCTGGATTTTACCTCCTATGTGGGAGTTATAGGAGTAGGCAGGATCACCAGGGGAACTGCAAAATCAGGATTGAGCGTGACGGTTGCAGGTGCCGACGGCACGATAAGACACGGCAGAATAGGACAGGTCTTGGGTTATTCAGGACTGCACCGTAAAGAAGTTCAGGAAGCAGGTGCCGGAGATATCATTGCAGTAACAGGATTAGGGGAGCTTAAAATCTCCGACACCATATGCGCTACAGGCGCAGTGGAGCCGCTGCCTCCTTTGTGTGTGGACGATCCTACGGTTGTGATGAACTTTTGTGTCAATACCTCACCTTTTGCAGGCAGGGAAGGAAAGTTTATTACCTCACGCAATCTTGAGGAAAGACTTAGGGAAGAGCTGGTGCACAATGTCGCCTTAAGAGTTGAAAATACTGAAGATGCCGATCGATTCAGGGTTTCAGGCCGAGGAGAGCTGCATCTTTCGGTTTTAATTGAACAAATGCGCAGGGAAGGCTATGAACTTGCAGTTTCCCGTCCTGAAGTAATTTTACACAAGGACAAAGACGGCAGGGTAACTGAGCCTTATGAGATCCTGACTTTAGATTTGCCTGAAGAAGATCAGGGCAGCGTCATGGAGGAGCTTGGCCGCAGAAAGGGCGAGCTTCAGAATATGAGACCCGACGGTACAGGCCGCGTAAGGCTGGATTATAGGATCCCCTCGCGTGGTCTTATAGGCTTTCAATCCCTGTACCTTACCTTAACCTCAGGCAGCGGCCTTATGTACCACACCTTTGACAGTTATGATGTCTTTACCGGAGGATCCATAGGAGAGCGTACCAACGGCGTGCTGGTCTCTAATGATACCGGGAAGGCGGTGCCTTACGCCCTGTGGTTTCTGCAAGAGCGCGGGCGCCTTTTTGTAGACGCCGGAGAAGAAGTCTATGAGGGGCAGATTATAGGTCAGCATGTAAGATCCAATGATCTTACCGTAAACTGCCTTAAAACCAAGAAACTGACCAATATCCGCGCTGCAGGGTCCGATGACAATATCATCCTGACCCCTCCTGTGCATATGTCATTGGAACAGGCTTTGGAGTTTATAAATGATGATGAGCTGGTGGAGGTAACTCCCAAAAGCATCCGTCTTCGCAAAAAGCACCTTTCGGAGATGGACCGCATCAGAGCTTTCAGGGCAGCAGGCGGCAAGTCCCGGGAGTAAGCGCAGGTTTTTATCTGCCGCATAACCGTACTGCCGCTTTGGGCAGTACTTTTTCATTTTCCTGCCTAAGTTATGACCACTTAAGCACCGAATAAGCTGCGTTACTAAGGTTTACCATCAAGGCTGATGCACTGTTTTGGAACGGTCATTGCACTACATGCTTAATTTAAGACCGCACCTTTTTAAACCGAATTTCTTTGACAAATCCGCTTCTACCGGATGTTGAAGCTTAAAAGAAGTTTTCAGCCCCGAAAATCGAGTTAAGATCAATTTGAGTGCAAAAAGGGCTTTTCTGCCCTTCATATGCTTGCTTTTCAGTTTTCATGCACTAATATTGCTCAAAAGTACTAAAGACGGGGCCAGTATGCAGGATGATGCCAACATCGATGCCAAAACCTTGGTGGATAGTCTTTCCACCGCTGTTTTTTTGACAGACAGCAATCTGCGCATCGTCTTTGCCAACTCTGCAGCCCAGCAGCTGCTGCTTCTGTCAAGGACCAGACTTCTGCAATTAAAATTTACCGATCTGCTTGCCAAGGATCAAAAGAGTCTTATTGGATCAATTTACTCGGTGACAAAGCCTTGTGCTACAGGTTTTTTTGCCTCCCAGGTCATCCTGGTTCCCGAGCCCAACCGCTGCGTGAGCGTCGATCTTGCCATATCACATTACTCAGGCAAAAAAGCGGGGCTGGTGGTTGAATGCCGGAATACCGATTATCTGCAGAAAATAAACAATGAAATTCACAGACGCTCACAACATCTTGCTGCCCGCGATCTCATCAGGAATTTAGCCCATGAGATTAAAAATCCTTTAGGCGGCATCAGAGGTGCTGCCCAGCTGGTTGACATGACCTACGGGGCTGATGAGTCCCTGCATGAATACACCAGGGTTATTATTGAGCAGGCTGACAGATTAAAAAAGCTGGTGGACAATCTCCTGGGTCCGCAGCGTCCCAATCCCCCGACTCTGTGCAATATCCACTACATCATAGAAAAAGTGCTCTCCCTTGAGGCCATGGAAACCAGAGGGACGGTAAGGTTTAAAAAGGATTACGATCCCTCACTGCCAGAGCTGCCACTTGATGTCAATGCCATGGAGCAGGCTCTTATCAATGTGGTAAGCAATGCCGTTCAAGCGCTGTGTGACAGCAGTACTGTCCATCCTGCAATTGAAATTAGGACCAGGGCCCGTCACGGATCACGAATAAACGGCATGAAGATCCCTACTTCCCTTGTGGTGAGCATTACTGACAACGGGCCGGGGATCCCCGAAAATATCAGGGAAACCATCTTTTACCCCATGGTTACCTCAAAAGCTCACGGCAACGGCCTGGGTCTTTCCATTGCCCAGAGTATTGTTGAGCGCCACGGCGGATCTATTGAGTGCAGCAGTGAGCCGGGGCAGACCGTTTTTAAAATTGTGCTTCCCTTTAGAAAAGATAAACTTACAACTACATGAGGATATTAGCGATGGATCCTAAAATCTGGGTTATTGATGACGACAGCTCCATACGCTTCGTGTTCGATCGCGCTTTAGAGGTCAATGGTATCAGACATACCCTCTTTGAGGACGGGGAGACGGCCTTAAATGCCTTACAGAAAGAGTCTCCTGATGTAATTGTGTCTGATATTAAAATGCCGGGAGTGGACGGACTTACGCTGATTCAAAAGGTGCATGATAAAGATCCCTTAATCCCGGTCATTATTATGACTGCCCATTCAGATTTGACTGCGGCAATTGATTCCTATGAAAAAGGCACCTTTGAGTATCTGCCTAAACCTTTTGATATAGAGCAGGCAGTTTCCCTCATCAGAAGAGCTGCCGTACACCGTTTTAATATGCTAAAACGCCGCAGCGAACCATTATCGGAAGAACCCAAGGATAACAATGATGCAGAGATCATCGGCAAGTCGCCTGCCATGCAGGAGGTCTTCAAATTTATAGGCAGGGTATCCCGCACCCATGTCCCGGTATTGATTCACGGTGAGACCGGTACCGGCAGGGAGCTGGTTGCTGTAGCTATGCACAATCACTCAGATCGAAAAAATGCTCCCTTTATATCCATCAATATGTCTTCCATTCCCCAGGATACCGTTGAGGCAGATCTTTTCGGCAGGATCGATGAAAACAATGAATTAACCGACTGTGCCTTAAAAAAGTGTCATAAGGGAACGCTTTTTATTAATGAAATCTGCGATATGCCCATGAGTGCGCAAACCAGGCTGCTGCAGGTGTTGCAGCACGATGAGTTTACCCCCGTAGGAGCTGCAAAGCCTTTTAAGACCGATGTCCGTCTGCTGGCGGCCACATCGCGCAATCTTGAGGAAATGGTTAAGGAAGGCACATTTATCGCGGACTTGTTTTATCGCCTGAATGTCATCCACATCAATATGCCGCCTCTTCGTGACCGTAACAATGACATTCCCATGCTTGCCAAGCACTTTTTAACCCAAAGTGCCCTGGAAGCTGGTACGGAACCTAAAAAGCTTACTTCAGAGGTCCTGGTTTTTCTATGCCGGCAGAGCTGGCCCGGGAATGTGAGGCAGCTTAAAAATTTGTGTAAGTATCTTACTATCATGGTAACAGGACGTGACATTCAGCTTTCGGATCTTCCAGCTGAATTTCAGCAAGAGCGTGCCATGCAAAGCAGGATCACCACATCCATTACCGGATCTTCACGCGAACCGACCTCCTGGCAGGAGCAGCTTAGAAATTGGGTGGAAGGCAGATTAAAGGCAGGAGAGCAGGACATTCTCTCAGAGGCGGTACCGGAATTTGAAAGGGTAATGCTCGAAGCTGCCCTGGCCTTTACTTCCAATCATAAACAGGAGGCAGCAAGACTTTTAGGATGGGGCCGCAACACCCTGACCCGCAAACTAAAAGAACTTAACATGCGGTAACATGCGGTCCCCTGAGCCTGCCGAGCAGACAGGACAGCCGCCTCTTAAAAAGACCCTGCCGTTATTGGGGATCCTCACAAAGTAACTTGGCAGGTTTTCTTTGTCAGGCATGGTGTTGTTTTCCTGAATTACAGACTTTTGCAGGGCACCTAAGGCAGGAAAGATCCCCCAATCTGAGCACTAACATGCAGCTTCAATATAATTTTCCCCCACAATCTTTCCCCTCATGTAACAGCCTCAGCAACACCATATGCTCCTGGAAGTTAGGCCTTTACTTTGTTCAACAGGCTTATCATCAGTATAAGGCCGTCTGTTGTTTTAGGCAGGGGCCTGTTTTGGCCTGTAATGCTTATCAGCGGAGGCTGATATAATAAAGAACCTTAATATGACTGCCAATTTCAGTTATGATAGCCGAGCAGTAAACATCTTTTTTCATATTTGCCAAGGATTTTATATGTCCCAAAACAGTGACAAATCTGAGCCCCGCATCGTTTCATGGCGGGATATCATGCTCAATTTATGTGGTTGTGTCAGCAAAGTTCTTTCAGAGACCACCTCTCATAAAATTGTTCATACCCCGATGATCCAGCGCATCAATCACACTTCATTACGTCCTGATATCGGCACCTTTGTGCTCTTTACGGGGTCTTTTTCCGGCATGGTGGTAATTAACTTTCCAAAGGAAGCTGCCATGGAGATCTACTCTTCCTACATGAAGGCCATGATGATTCCGGAAAACGAGATTACTACCAATTATGCCTCAGATGAGGTAGCAGGAACTTTAGGCGAGCTTATGAACCAGATTTTGGGATCATTTACCAGCAGCATGAGCCTTACCCTGCACTCGCGCATCCAGCAGTCCCAGCCCAAAATGCTAAGCCTTCCCCATGAGGTTAGCATCGGCGTCAAGATGTCCCTTGACAACCCGAGGATCAGCAGGGTTACCTTCCTTACCCAGGAAAATAATGTCTTCTACGTGGAATTTGCCATGGATGACACGGAATTTGTGGTTATGGAAAGTTCAGAAACAAAACAAGATGAAGTATCCCCGGATGATATTTTGGATTCCGTCCTCAAGGATATTTAAGCTTACAAAAGCGGTATAAAATTATCGTGGCTTTCCCCTTAATAGACTATCGCCAAACCAAATTCCTGACCTCAGCACCCAATTTAAGGCTTCTTCCTGAAGATCAGGGTGTTGAGATTGCTTTTGCCGGGCGTTCCAATGCCGGAAAATCTTCGGCTTTAAATACCATCTGTGACAGGAAGAATCTTGCCAAAACCTCAAGAACCCCTGGAAGGACTCGTCTTATTAATCTTTTTGAGGTCTTTCCGGGATTTACTCTGGTGGATCTGCCAGGTTATGGTTATGCCAAAGTATCTGAGACCATGAAGCGTGACTGGCAGAGATCCATGTCAGAATACCTGCAAAACCGCAATGCTTTAAGAGGACTGGTGGTAGTCATGGACATCCGCCATCCTCTCAAAGATCATGACCGCCTGATCCTGGACTGGAGCACTGCCGCAAACCTTCCTACACTTCTTTTATTGACAAAATGCGATAAGATTGGAACAAACAAGTCAAAAGAACTCGCAGGAGAGCTTTCAGCACAGCTTGCAAACTCAGGCGGCAGTTTTACCGTCATTGCCTTTTCTTCCCTGAAAAAAATCGGGGTAGATCAAACCAGGGATGTGCTTTCCTCCTGGTATCATCTTTTCAGCGGCACTTTATCTTCAGCACAGGAAATATCATGACAGCACCAGGCACTCTTTATATTGTTTCAGCTCCAAGCGGAGCCGGTAAAACCTCCCTTATCAATGAGCTTATAAAGAGATTTTCAAATCAAATGCCACTTAGGCTGTCCATTTCCCATACCACAAGAGATCAGCGCCCCGGGGAAAACCAGGATGTCAATTATCATTTTGTATCCAAAGATGAATTTGAGTCCATGATTGCCCAAAATGCCTTTTTGGAATATGCCAAAGTATTTGATAATTACTACGGCACCTCACAAAAAATGGTTTTTGACTGGCTTGAAGAAGGCTTTGATGTGATGCTGGATATTGACTGGCAGGGGGCTAAGATAATTAAGGAAAAAGTTCCTGAAGCAGTTGGAATCTTTATTCTCCCGCCTTCATTGTCAGAGCTTGAGAACAGACTTAAAAAACGCGGCCGTGATGATGACGCTGTAATAGCAGATCGCATGTTTAAGGCCCAAAGCGAGATCTCCCACTACAATGAGTATGACTTTGTAATCATAAATGACAGTTTTGACAAATCAGTACTTCACCTGCGATCCATCATTCTTGCCAATTCTCTCAGGAAGGAAAAACAAGAACAAACCTGCCCAAATCTTTTAAAGGAGCTCTTAGCAGGGAAAGATTAACAGGCTGCCCCGGCACGAAGATACTACGGCTTACGATGGCAGCAGTGATGCAGCTGACACACTAATTTGCCTGAAAATTTAGGGAGGTCCAAGAACTTTAATTTTGTCATGAAATATTGTCTAAAAGTTGTACTAAGGTTCAATTTTGAATCAAGGAGCAAATTGTCACACTTGCGCTGGCGCCATGCCAAAAAAGCGTGTAATGCTCATATCTTCTTAATTCAAGGTATATGACTGATGACTGAAACACCTTATATAGTCTCCTTAGAGAGGCAGATGCATGAAAAACATCTTCAAACTCCTCTGTTGTCTGATGATTTAAGGCGCAGCTATAAAATCAGAACCCCTGATGAAACCTATCAAATTATTAAAGAAATCCTCACCGAGGGATACCGTAGGGGCGAACTTTCCGATTTTGTGTTCAATTTAGGGCTCGAAACGCTTCGTGCCTACAAAAAGACCAGCGAGCAGGTGCGTCGTCATAGTGCGTTTGGCATCATCGAAGATATTCGCATGAGCTTTAGGACCAGATTGACAGATCCTGAAGACCACAGCAATGCGGTTTATACCATCGAGGATGTTCTGATAGTGATCTTTTGGGCTTCCATGTGCAACAATTCTACTTGCGAGGATATTGCAGAATTCTATGCAAAGCACCTTGTTGAACTGTTATTCTTTTTCCCAACCCTGCCCGCCCCGCCCATGATGCTCTCCCCCGGCACCATCAGAAACGTACTGCAATTTTTGAACATAGATGACGCCGAGAGCTTCTTTACCACCACCTTTGGGCAGGTACGCGCAGAGTTTGAAAAACTTCTGCATTGTGATAAGACGCGCCAACAGCTTATCCACCCGGACCAAGGATCCCTTTTCTTTGACGGACAGGTGCCCGGAAGCTCAAGCAAAAGGAAAGGGCCTGACCGTAAAACTAAAGCCTGCAAGATAGAGGGCTTTTTCAACAATGGCTTGCAAGAATGCTGTGACATAACAGACATGGATGAGCAAAACAATGAGGCCGCAGCTTTGGCCAGACTGCTTCGCGCAGCCAATATCGAAGATGGGATCGTCATGGCAGATGCGCTTAATGCCACCTGTACAAACATGCAGATAATCTTAAATCATGGTGCCAACTACCTTCTGCCCATCAAGAATAATCTTGGCAATGAGGATGCCGTTAGCGCATGCGCTGATGCCTTCAATAAGGCACCAGACAAAGACAGCAGCTTGACGCTCCGCAATGAGACTACAGGCTTCAAAAAGTGCGGCAGCAAAATTCAATGCCATGTTCACATTCTTGATGCCAACAAAGCGCTTAAAGGCACCTGTCACCTTAAAAAATATCCAGGGCTTAGGACCATTGTGCACTATACCTCCACCGTTATCAAAACCAATGGCAAAAAAGCTCAAAAAAACTCTTCCTTGGAGATGTTCTTTTTAAGTTCTCTGCCATTTGGCGATAACGAGCAGGAGACCGATAAGACTTTGGAGCAAATAACCCGCTGCATACTCAAAAGGTGGAACTCAGAAGACTCCATACAAGAAAATTTTGACTATACTTTTCGCCAAGATGAGCAAATCTTTGATGTCAACTTCGTCACCGATAATTCCCCGGTCAAAAAAACCGTTCACAACATGATCAGCTGGTGCCGTCAGCGCTTTACCCGAATAAGACGATTAAAAACTACTCTCTCTTATGCCAATACTATGGCAAGACTTGAAGCAAACATATTCGATCTTTACACGTGGTTTATAGAATATTGGATGGAGGAAATTAACCTCAAAGACAAGGACAACCCTCCTAAGCGCACCAGAGGACGTAGAACCGGAACCTGACCTGCAGGGATCTCCGCCTCTTTCCGTGGGTTCCAAAACTTTAGAGATTGAAAGTTCAAACCATGTATGATTTTTGCCTCTGGCAGGAAATTAGTTGGAACTTGAATTTTAGGGTAGCTGAAAAAGCCTTTAGATGGGGTCGGACTGCTGTCCAGGGCCCAGACAAGAACGCAGTTCAGGCCCGCAGGGACTGAAACCGTTCGCAGTTGGGCACGAAGTGGCAAGGGCCGCAGGCCCGAAGCCCCTTGACAGCAGGGAGACCACGATATGATGGGGCGTGCCCCTTTGATGAGAAAATTCCCCTAAGAATTTTTTCGTCAAAGGGCCTAAAAGTTTGAATTTTTAGTTTCCAACTAAAATCTAGCAAGACCCAAAATATTAATCAATAAATGGCAGGCTTGGTTCCTGCCTTTTTTATTTCAAAATAATTAATTATCTCTGTAAAAATTTCGCAAAATATGCTATATTATATCTGCTGATAATTCAAGTAATAGGCACGTATAAAATATTGAATATTAAAAGGGCTGAGCAACGTAGGGCCCGGCAGGCTAAAAAACAAGCAAAGGAACTGTGAAGTAAGATCTGGGAAGGGTAAAATGTTGGCGGACTTAAAAGGCAATTTCCTGAAAAGACGTGCCTAAATCGGGAAAATTAAGGTATACACGCATAAATAATATGTGCACAGCCCAGAGAGGTAGTTTATGTCCGTTCCCAATGAGATTCGTGCAATAATCCCTGAGAAACTGCGTTCTATAGCGCGGGGCTTTTATAATAAGAAGCAGGATACATACTTTTTCTATCGCTTGGATGGTGTTCGCTATGTTAAAGAAAAGAAGCGCGGCATAGATGTTCGTACACCACTTGGAAGTATTAAGAATGGCAAATGGAAGTATAGCCCTACCTATTTGCACTTACAGGAGATTGCAAAACTTAAAGAACAAAGCTCAACTGACACTCTGGAGCAAAGACTTAAAGAGCAGGAGGCAGCTGAAACTGTCAGCCAAGCAGCAACAGGCAGCAGGAGCATTACCGATCATCGCCAGCAGGCTAAAGTGGTCTATAGCTTATCTCACGTTGTAGCAGCTATGTTCCTGGCCTCCCTAGGCGGCTTTACTTCTGCAAGTAGTATAGCTTTTTACTGCAAACGCT
>CAYNSI010000054.1:0-12046 GCA_964399665.1 uncultured Enterobacterales bacterium
TCCCACGCTTAAGGCCTGGTTTGATATCGTGCTGCCCCCCAAGATAGGCCTATGCGGGAAGAGAGCACTTGAAAAGACGCAGGGGGGCCCTTGCAGTATCCGGGGCCACAGAGGAGGATTACACCTATGACGGGGCGGCAGGCCGCCCTCTTGGTGATTTTCTGAATTCCATAAAGCAGACCTTTATACACTGTGGTGCGGACTTTCAGGGTATTTTTGTCTGCTATGGCACTGCACCCAAGGACACAGCCGCTTTTAATGTCAGTACCCTTAAAGAAAGGGTCGGAAATTACCTAAGTTTTCTGCGGGGCATCACTACCCCCGACTCATAGGAGGAAAGGCAGCGCAGAATCATAAGATGACAACTGCTAGCGGCGCAGGGCCTTTTCAATCAGCAGGACGGTTCGGTCTAAAGCTCCGCGGCCCTGCTGCTGGACCTCCATGGCGCTTACCCCGGATCTCAGGATGAGATCAGGATCGTTTAAAAACATTTTAATCAGGGTGTAAAGTCTTTTGTTATCCCCTGCCAAAAAAGCCCCTTCAACATCGATAAGCTTTTCGTACTGCTCGGTAAAATTGTAATAATGAGGTCCTGTCAGGATGGGTATGGAAAAATAAGCAGGCTCCAGGGGATTATGGCCTCCGATATCAACAAAACTGCCGCCCATAAAGACAAAATCGCAAAGCCCCAGATAAAACTCAATCTCCCCGAAGGTATCCCCTATTAAAACCGACACCTCCATGAATTTAAGATCCTGGCAAAGAGATCTTCTTAAATAGGGCTCCTTGATACTGTCCAAAAAGGAACAGGCCTTATCAGTGCCGCTTTGATGCCTGGGAACCAAAACCAGCTTAAAGTCGGGAAATTCCTTTTTTACGGTAAAAAAAGTCTCAAGGATCTGCTCTTCTTCACCGTCATGGGTGGAAAAGGCTCCCATGACCGGGGCAAAGTGCCGTTCTTCCTTAAGGGCCCTTGCTTTTTTAAATTTATCCTCATCAGGATTTAAATCGTACTTAAGAGATCCTGCAACCTGCACTTTTTCTTCAGGAAGACCAATGCGCACAAAGCGCTCTTTATCAGCCTCACTTTGGCATAACACCATGGTAAGAGGGGCTGCGATAAGATCCTGACTTAAGGTTAAATGCCTTTCATACTTTAGGCAGGTTTTTTCCGGCATCCTGGCGTTGAACACGGTGACATTGACACGGTGACGTCTTGCCTCATCAAGAAGATTGGGCCAAAGTTCGGTTTCCATAATAAAAATGTGGCTGGGCCTTACCGCCTTAAAAAAGCGTCTTACCGCACAGGGACTGTCCAGGGGCGCAAAAAGGTGAGTTGTCCCCTTAAGATTTGCGGCAATCGCAGCTCCTGTAGTAGTAGTGGTAGTTACCAGCACATTAAGGTGGGGATGGTAGGATACAAAGCGCTCAATAACAGGCTTTGCTGCGATAATTTCCCCCACGCTTACAGCATGAAACCAGATAGTCCTCCTGAAGATAACGGGAACAAAGCCTAAAAGCTCCCATTTGCGCCTGCCGTAGGGAGGATCTCTTCTTTTCTTCCTGATAAGGAACCAAAGGGCAAAAGGCGATGCAAGGAAAGTTACCGCTTTATAAAGGTATAGGGCGCAGACCGACTTGAATCTCATGGCTGTCCTGATATTTCAACATTTAAGGCTTTAAGTTTAGCTAAGATGTATAAGTTTTGCCATGTATCCTTTAGAAGATCCTGCTTTATGGTGTCAGGAGCTAAGGAGAGCCTTGAGCTTTTGCATCACCATTTGGGGAGTGATCCCCTTAAGGCAGGCATAAGTGCCAAACTTACAGGTTCTTGCAAAGCAGGGATGACAGGGTTCCTGTGATTCAAGGCATACGGCCCTGTTTGAAAGCGGCGGAGTGTAATTGGTGCTGGTTGAGCCGAAAATGCAGACCTGCGGGATATTCACAGCCGCTACAGTGTGCATCATGCCGGAATCATTGCATATGGCAGCCTTACAGATCCCGATAAGATCCAAGGCTTCATCAATGGAGGTTTTACCTGCAATATCGTAAAAATAAGGCTTGTGACTGTCAGGAAGGTATGATTTTATTTCGCTTACTGTAGGAGCATCATTTTTGGTGCCGGCTCCCAGCACCGCCCCCTCGTACTCTTCAATCCAGCAGGAGGACACCTTGGCAAAATACTCTGCAGGCCAAAGCTTGGCAGGTCCGTAATTGGCCCCGCATCCTAATACCAAAAAAGGGCGGTCGGTACTAAGACTCAAGCGCTCAAGAAGCTTTCTGGCAGGTTTTTTTACTTCAAGGCTTGGGTAATCAAAAGAAGGCAGTCCCCCGGCATTTTTACACTGCAAATGTGCCAAAGCTGCGTAGCGCTGCACCATCATGGGAAAGGCTTTCTTATCCTTTCTTACTCTGTTGAGCACCAAAAAACGGCTCTCGCCGATAAAGCCTATGCGCTCTTTTATCCCGGCAAAAAAGGGCACCAGGGCCGATTTAAAAGAATTAGGAAGAATGTAGGCCTTATCAAAGTTATGTTTCTTAAGCTTTCTGCCCTCCTGATATCTTAAGGGGAGATTAAATTCACCATGGGAAAATGGATTGGTTATGGTGTCATCAACTTCTGGCATCCTTTTTAGAACGGGCATCATAAAAGCCGGAGCGTAAACACAGAGAAAGGCATCTTCATGAGCCTTTTTAAGCTCCTTAAAAAGGCTCTGGGCCATGATGAGATCTCCTAACCATGATGGAGCGATTACAAGTATTTTAAGCACCTGTTACACCTTAAGATAGTACCTCTAATCTTCAAATCTTATCAGGAAAATTCATCGGAGGTTTAAGTTAGCAGGGTGATGGTGTGATTTACCCCTTGATATCGTATGGAATTTTACCATTTGGAAAACTTAGCTGATATGTCCAAAGACTCAAGCGGGATTGAACACATTTTTTGAGCCTGACCTGTAGTCTGCCCTGCCTTAACCTGAGGGCTCCATAACCCCATTGCCAATCTTGCCAAATCCAAAATTTAAAGCGCCCCTATCTTTCGGGGCGCTTTTAGATATCAAGGGTCTTAAGCTTTGCCAAAACAGGCTTTAAGGTTACTTTTTCCCTGCCCCCAATAATGCCTGCAGGGCTCCTTTATAAAGGGGAGATAACAGACTTATCAGTGACAGTGCCAAAAAGACCGCACAAAGAGGTGAGGTTACAAAGATTGAGAAACTGCCGTCACTCATCATCAAAGCTCCCGTGAAGTTCTGCTCGGCAAGCTGTCCTAAGATAATGCCGATAATTACCCCGGGAACCCCCATGCCTATTTTGTGCATGAAAAAGCCGATGATCCCCGCTGCTACCATGATGATGACATCGCTCATGGAATTGTTATAAGAATAGGTTCCTATAAAGGCCATTACCGCGATAATGGGCAGCAGAATGGTCTTGGGGATGTAAACTACCTTCACAAAAAGTTTGATGAGGGAAAATCCCATCATTCCCATCACAATATTGGCTGCCATCATGCCTATGAAGATGGTGTAAACATCGACAGGATGGTCAACAAAAAGCAGGGGGCCAGGCTGCAGGCCGTGGACCATAAGGGCTCCTAAGATAATGGCAGTGGCGCCGTCTCCTGGGATCCCCAGGGTTAACACCGGAATAAATGCCCCTCCTACAATGGAGTTGTTGCCGGACTCAGGCGCTGCGATCCCGCGGGGATCACCTTTGCCGAACTTGGATTTATCCTTGGCCCAGCGCTTTGCCTGATCATAGGCAATCCATGAGGAAATATCACCGCCTGTTCCCGGGACACATCCTACAAAGGTGCCGATACAAGAAGAGCGCAGCAGCGTGGTGAAGATAAGTTTAAAATCAGATAAAGAAGGCAGCACTCTTGTTATCTTAACCTTACTTTGCTTGAGAACTTGACCTTTTAGCATATCCTCGGCATTTACAAAAACCTGGGTTAAGGCAAAAAGACCTATCAGGATAGGCATAAAGGACACCCCGCCTGAAAGATATAAGGTCCCCAGGGTAAAACGCTCCAGCCCTGACATGGCATCAAGACCTATGGTGGCGATAAAAAGCCCCACAATACAGCTTATCAGCCCTTTTAAGACCGAATCTGAGGATACCGAGGTAATCATGGAAATACCGAAAATTGCCAGGGCAAAATACTCAGGCTTGGAAAACTGCAGTGCCACCGTTGCCAGAATGGGCGCAAAGAGCACTAAGCATACGGTTGAAAAAATTCCCCCGAAGGTTGAGGCCGTAGTGGAAATTGACAGGGCACGCCCAGGCTGGCCGTTGATCATGGCCATGGGATAACCGTCTAAGGTAGTGGCAGCTGATGCCGGGGTACCCGGGGTTCTTAACAAAATGGCGGTAATGGAGCCTCCATATACGGCACCACAGTATATGCCAAGGAGCATAATGATCCCGCCTAAACCTCCTACCGAAAAGGTAATGGGAAACAGCAGGGCAAGCCCCATGTTAACACTAAGACCCGGCATGGCGCCGACAAAAATCCCCACCCCCGTGCCTACTAAAAGCAGCAGGATATTTTCAGGAGTACCAAGAAGAGCCAATGCCTGCAATACATCTGTCATAGCGCTTTACTCCAGGAAAAAAGGTGACGGGAGGGTGATACTCAACAAAGTGCTGAAAACCACAAAAACTGCTGCAAGAAATACCAAAGAGATCGTGCAGATCACGCCGATTCTTCTTGCCCCAAGAACAAACTGCATGACACACATGAACAAAAATGCCGCAGGATAAAAACCTAATAAAGGCACCAGGCACACGAAAACTATGGTAAGCCCCATTAAAGAATAGACTCCCTTAATTTCAGGATTCCACAGGACTACCTTTTCATTGGTAAATTCATCCTTATGCCTAATGGTGTCATAGACAATAAGAACAGCCACAAAAATTAAAGCAAGCCCCAGGAAAAAGGGCCAGAATCCTGCCCCGGGGCCGAATATGGTTATGCTGGTGCCGTAGCCGTACGACGTCCAGGCTATGGCTGCCCCAACCAGGGCAGCTAAAAATGCCGTAACATAATTGCAGATCTTAAGATTGGTCATTTCATGACTCCAAAGGCTTTATCAACCTTCCTGGGACATAAGCTCACCTATGATCTTCTCGAACATGGCATAATCTTCTGCCATCATCTCATCACAGTCGGTGCCGATGATGTTGGTAGGATCAATGCCCTGCTTTAAGAAGTACTCAGAGTACTCAGGAGTTGAGGAGACCTTTCTTGCAACATCCCTTAAAAGATCCAAAGCCTCCTTGGGAGTGCCCTTGGGGGCGACGAGAACGGCCCAGGCACGGATTGCCATGTCAAATCCTAATTCCTTGAAGGTGGGGACCTCAGGGAACATCTTGGTGCGCTCATCTGCCATCACGGCCAAGATCTTAAGATTGCCCGCTTCAATCTGGCTCTTGAAAGATGAAGGATCTGCTAAAGTTGCCTGAATGTGCTTTCCTGCAATAGCAGCTGCAATATCAGCAGTCCCTTTAGGATAGGGAATGTGCTTTACCTTGACGCCGAACTCATCTTCAAAGGCCAATGTGGCAATATGCCAAATGGCTCCCACGCCGGAGTTGCCCATCATGACTTCACCGGGGTTCTCTTTTAGGTAGGATACAAACTCATCGACGCTGTTGTAAGGAGCGGCACTGTCGACAATGAGGGCAGCTGGTGCTGCAATGGGAGCTATGATTGACTCAAATTCATCATATTTAAGCTTGGTTTTACCCTGGTGGGGGAAAATGTCAAGCTCTACTGTGACCATGCCCAGGGTATACCCGTCCGGCCTGGCATTGGCAACGTCCACCATGCCGACAATGCCGTTGCCGTCAGGCTTGTTCATAGGAACAAACTTGGCATTGGGCATCTCACTTTGCATCATGGCAATAAGGCCGCGGGCAGTTATATCAGTACCACCGCCGGGGTTCTTGGGGATCACCACGGTAATATCCTTATCCTCAGGATATGCAGCCTGGGCAGCCCCGAACATGCCTGACATAGCAGCTGCCACTGCAGCTATAGTCAATAACTTCTTCATATTACAAGTCTCCTTATTATTGAGTAATGGAAATCCGTAAGAATTTTATGGTTTCACGCTTAAAGGTATAGCTGACATAAAGAGTATCCCCTGCTGCCTTGATACAGGGGTAGGAAAACTCTCCTTCACCACTTTCAAGGACCAGCTCTTCCTTAAAATTGATCCCGTCTTTAGAGCTTAAAATAGTCAAAGGGGTACGCAGCGCCCAGTTTCCTGATACAGGATTACAGCACACATAGAGAACTCCTTTGACAAAAACAGCATCAAGACCGCTGTTGTTGTTGGGAAGGTTAACAGCATAAGGCTTACAAAAGCTCTCCCCTTCATCAGAGCTGTCTGCCCTTAGCACTTTACCGAAGCTTGAGCGCATCAGCATATGAACCCCGCTGTCATCCTCCCATAAAGAAGGCTGAATCACCCCGGTTCCTGAAAAAGACTGCTCTGACACTTCAGTATTAAGATTGATGGGGTTTTCAGAAGAAAATCCTCTGGCTGCAACCTCTCTTCCCATGTGCAAAGTTTCTAATTCATCATCACTGATATCAACAAAAGATCTCCAGTAATCCTGCTCTAATGACCCCGGGCATAAAATCCTTCCTGATTTTAGGTAGACAGGCTTATTGCGCACCGGCCCCCGGCCTCCCTTATCTCCTTTAACAAGCTCCCTTGAAGCAGTAAAGCTTTGGCATTTATCAAAAGAGAACATAATGTAGGTTGACCACTGTGCAATCACATCTCCTACCTTATAAAAAAGACATTCCCTGCCATCTTTTAAAGTAAAAAGCACCGGATTCCAGTGGGCCTTACTTCCTTTGGCAACACATACGGGCTCATGAAGCTCTGCCTGTCCTTTTAAAGCCCCATTGACAAGATAGATGGCAGTATCATTTGCCCCCTCATAGGTGCCGG
The DNA here is from genome assembly GCA_964399665.1 of uncultured Enterobacterales bacterium. GTDB lineage: Bacteria > Pseudomonadota > Gammaproteobacteria > Enterobacterales > Succinivibrionaceae > Avisuccinivibrio_A. The sequence continues at coordinate 6,972 of CAYNSI010000054.1, forward strand.
CAAAAAAGGCGGCGCTAAAAGAGCCGTCCTCCCTGATATTAAAACTTCCGGCATGGCACATCCCAAAGGTTTTGCGGGGGAAAAGCTCCATTGATTCTTCAAGTTTTAACATTTATTCCTCTATTCTTCCGTTATCAGGGCAGCTGCTTTTTTTAACACCTTGGCATATCTGCCATAAACGCTTTGGGGGAACCTTAAGCTTGGGCCAGTTACGCTCAACCCGCCGAATACTATGCCGCTTTTGTTCAACACCGGCACTCCGACGCATTTGATGCCGTGCTCATGTTCCATATTGTCTACGGCAAAACCGTTGACCTTGACCTTATTAAGCTCAAGCCTTAAAGCCTCAGGAGAGGTAATCGTCCTGTCCGTAAAGCCCTTAAGGGTCGAATTTAAGGCCCTCTCAATAAGATGATCTCCCGAAAAGGCCAGCATAGCCTTTCCTATACCGGTACAGTACATAGGAGCCTTAATCCCGGTGATCTGCGAAATAGGCATCACCCCTCTGCTAAAAGCCCCATCAACGTACAGAACTTCAAGGCCGTCAGGCACTGCAAAATACACAGTCTCCTGCAAAACCTCGGCAGTATCGGTCAACACTCTTTTGATCTTAGGAGCATAGGCCATCGAGGATAAAAGCTTTCTTGCAATGCCCAAAAGCCCCAGGGAAATATAAAAATCACCGCTTTTCCCGTCCTGGTGGACGTAGCCTCTTGCAGACAAAAAAGCAAGCGTATTCTCAAGGCTTTGAACAGTACAGCCTAAAGCACCTGCAATCTCCTCCTTGGAGTACAGAGCCTTATCACCGCTTAAAACCTCAAGGACATCAAAAGCCCTTTGTGCACTAACAGTAACCACGTTAAAGCTTCAATAACTGCTGCCTGCAGCAGACTCAAATTACAGCCTGCAGCAGGCTTTTGCTGTCAAAAACTACTTGTAAAGCGGACCATAAGCCTTACAGGCTCTGTAGTCCTGACCTTCCTTGTCCATCCCAAAGCTGTTCCAGCAGGCAGGACGGAAGATCTGCTCTTCAGGCACATTGTGCATGCATACTGGGATGCGCAGCATGGAGCACAGGGTAATAAGATCCGCGCCGATATGACCGTAACTTATGGCTCCGTGATTGGCTCCCCAATTGTTCATGACTTCATAAACTCCTGCAAAGGCACCTTTGCCGGTAATCCTGGGCGCAAACCAGGTGCACGGCCAGGTATAGTCAGTGCGCTTCCATAAAGCATCAGACACCTCAAAAGGAAGCTTGGCCGTCCAGCCTTCGGCAATTTGCATCACAGGACCCAAGCCCTTGACCAAATTGATCCGGGCCATGGTAACCGGCATCTCGACACTGGTTAAAAACCGGGAAGAAAACCCGCCGCCCCTAAAATAGCCATTGTCAGCAGCATTCCAGGTCGTAGCCTTAAGACAGGCTTCAATATCAGCATCTGTCATTTCCCAAAAAGGCTTGATGCAGGGATTGCCTTGGCTGTCTTTGGCCTCTCCGCTGGCATCAAGGCAGGTAGCCCCGGAGTTGATTAAATGAATAATGCCCCCGGCCTCTTTGGCATGCCCGGTAAGTTCATATCCTGTCACCCTTTTAACGGACTTGCAGTTCCAGCAGGTTCTGACATCAGAAAACATCTGGGCGGTATTGGTCAAAAGCTTGTTAAAAAGCATGGTAGCCCCGTTGAGGGTGTCATTTTCCGTGGCAAAGACAAAAGTCTCCCTGGCTCCTTCCCAGTCAAAGGAAGAATTTAACAAAGCCTCTGCAAAGTCGGTATTAGGATAATGGTCAGTCCACTGTCTCTGCCCCTGGAAGCCTCCTGCAATGGCATTAAATCCTAAAGCCTCTTCTTCACGTCCTTCAGGAAGATTGTTGTTACCCTGCAAAAGATCCTTGATAATCACCATGGATTTGACGACAAACTCAAAGTTCTTTTGGATTTCCTCATCGCTTTTGCGGACAAACTCAGGATTCTTGTCAAAGCCTATTGGGCATTTTTCTTTGGCCCATTTAAGAGCCTTTTGGTATTCCTCTTCATTGTAAATATGCTCTTCCATGCGCCTTAAGAGTTCAACCTCATCAACGGATTCAACCCTCATTCCCAGGTATTCTTCAAAGAAATCGATATTTACCATGGATCCTGCAATTCCCATGCATGAGGCACCTATCTGCAGATAGGCCTTGCCCTGCATGGTTTTGGCAGCAATTGCAGCACGCGCAAACCGCAGGATCTTATCTTTGACATCATCAGGAATGGTTTCATCATCGGCTTCCTGGACGTCACGGCCGTAAATCCCAAAGGCAGGAAGTCCTTTCTGGGCGTAGCCTGCTAAGACACTTGCAAGATAGACCGCCCCCGGGCGCTCCGTGGCATTAAGTCCCCACACGCCTTTGATGGTCAGAGGATCCATATCCATGGTTTCGGCACCATAGCACCAGCATGGAGTGACAGTAAGGCTGATGTCAACACCCATTGCCTTGAATTCTGCGGCACACTTGGCAGCCTCAGCCCCGCGGCCTATGGTAGTGCTGCAAATTACAACTTTTGCAGGATCTCCATTGGAATAGCGAAGATTATCCTCAATAAGCTTTGCTGCCGCCCTTGCCATGCTCATAGTCTGAGCCTCAAGCGACTGTCTTACCTGCAGCGGCCCCAAACGGGCATCAATAACGGGACGGATCCCAATGACAGGATAACTGCCTATGTAGCGGTTGTGTGCCATAGCAACTCCTCTTAATAAAAAACTCCAATTGGGTAAGGGTATTTTGACCTCTAAGACAGATAAGGGGCAAGAGAATTTGGCGCAATTAATATGACAATATTCACTTTATTTTAAGCTTTATAAAAATCTGTGAGCAGTATCATATCTTGGTGCTGGAAAGGCAGCAAAATCAAATATTAAAATTACCGCAAGGTCAAAGTTAGAAAAACTGCTGCACAAGTGAAGATGATTTTTTTGGATTTTTAGCTTTGATATCAAGGCAAAACTGCCAAAAAACCAGTGGTTCTTCCCTTAGGGCCTTTGCAGCTTTTTTAAAATCAGGATGCCAAAAGAAATTTCACTAACTTTGAAGTTAAAGCGGCACAGGCGGAGATTTTAAGCTGCAGCCTTCAAGGTCTTTTTGGCAGATTTTCACCTAAGTTTACTATGAGGGCCAAAGCGATGATGCCTTTGAACTCTGCCTACAATGAAAGATTTAAAAGGGGAACGGCTGAATTTCCCTTTGACTATCATTACATTGACAAAAACCATCCCCGCTTTGTAATGCCCTTTCACTATCATGTTGATTTTGAAATCATCCGCGTTTTAAAAGGGAGGCTTAGGATCATCCTGAATGAAAAAAGCTATGCTTTGACTGCAGGTGACTACCTCTTTATCGAAGGCGGCATCATCCATGGCGGCTATACTGACAACAGGGAGGATGTTTACGAATGCATTGTCTTTAATCTTGAGGCAATTTTTGACAAAAACGATCCTCTTTTGGCCCCCCTTCACGGTCTTTTAAATCATCAACTCTCTTTAAATACCCTGTACCATAAAAATGATGTCCCCAAAATTGCCGCAGCCTGTGACGATTTTTTTGATGAGGTAAGATCCCCTGCAGGACACGGACTTTTGGCCTATGCTGCCTTGACCAGGCTTCTTGCCCTGATTTTCAATGAAGGACGTTACAGTAACTTTGCCGATAAGATCTCAAGCCGCTATCTTAAACACATTAGAAAAGGAAGCATCATCTTCCGCTTTATGTTTGATAATTACGCAGAAGACATTACCCTTGATGATCTAGCCTCATGTGTCGGGCTTAATCCCAAGTATTTTTGCAAATTCTTCAAAGAGCTTACAGGAGATCGTCCCATTGACTATTTAAACCGCTTTCGCATTGAATGCGCGGCGGTAAAACTTACCTCTGCTGATATTCCCGTAAGTCAGATAGCCTATGACTGCGGCTTTAAAGATCCCTGCTACTTTACCAAACTCTTTAAACGTTATAAAAAACTCTCCCCGCGTGATTTCCGCCAAATCCACAGCTCAATATCAGATAAGGATACAAATCCGTCCTAGATCACAAAATCAGATCTCTTTGCCGAAAAACTGAATATTTTCCAACAATTGCATCACTTTAATACAAAGCACAATCCTGCACGACAACTTATTATTTATCAGGATTATTGCAAGGTTTTGCGGCAGGTTTATCAATATTCCCTGCTGATTGGATAGTAAAATGGAGTGAATATGTCCCAAATTTCCTTTCCCGGCGGGGCCTGGCCCGTTATGCTGACCCCCTTTACTAAGAACAAAAAAGTCGACTATAAAGGACTTGAAGCCCTTACCAACTGGTATATCGAAAATGGCTGCAGCGGACTATTTGCAGACTGCCAGTCAAGCGAAATGTTTTTCCTTACCAAAGAAGAGCGGATCAAGATTGCCAAAACCGTGATCAAAACCGCAGCAGGGCGCGTTCCTGTCATAGCTTCGGGGCATATTTCAGACAGTCTTGAGGATCAAATAGACGAACTTAAGGCCATCGCTAAACTCAATCCTGCAGCCTTGATCTTCATAACCAACCGATTTGCAGCAAAAGAAGACAGCAATGCAATCTGGCGCTCCAACCTCAAGAAAGTCATGTCCCAATTTCCTGCAGATTTGCCATTAGGTCTCTATGAATGCCCCTATCCTTACAAGAGGCTTTTGGACAGCGGCAATCTTAAATTCATCGCCGATACCGGCCGATTTTATTTTCTTAAAGATACCTGCTGTGACCTTACCCTTATTACCAAGAGGGCAGAGCTTTCCAAAGGATCTAATCTTAAAATCTACAATGCCAACACCAGTACCCTGCTTGAGTCCCTCAAGGCAGGCTGCCACGGCTTCTGCGGGGTGATGGCATCATTCCAGATGAAAATCTATGCCTATTTGTGCGCCCATTTAGATGATCCTAAGGCCCAAATTATCCAAGATCTGCTCTCGATAACCTCACTTATAGAGCTGCAGTACTATCCTGTTAATGCTAAGTACTACCTGCAAACCTATGAAGGTCTGCCTATCAACACTACCTCAAGAACCAAGGATGC
>CAYNSI010000055.1:0-11924 GCA_964399665.1 uncultured Enterobacterales bacterium
GCTGTGGTGGGAGAAGCGAGAATCCCCCGCCTTTAGGCATGGGGAGTGTCAAGTTACAAGTTTTTGTAAAAAAGTCTTTGAAGGATGGACGGGCCTGATGCACGAAAAGCGACAATCGAGCTGCAATAAAAGTTATTCACAGCAAAATACTGCCAAAAGTCTTTGCCCTAACGGGTTCTTCAAAAAAGATTTCAGCTTGTTATGAGAAATTTTTAACTGCCGTCATCATCAAGACCGACGCGGCTTATGGTATCACCGTTAAGCTCCACAACTGTAAGTCTTATGGTGATAAGACTTATCGAATCTCCTATCTGCGGGAAGCCTCCAATATGGTAAGACATGAATTCTGCCAGTGTCATAGTTCTTTCAAAGGAAGTAAGCTCAATTTGATACTTCTGCTCCAGGTCGGTGATCTTCAGGGAACCGTCTAAAACTATTCTGCCGTGATAGCGACCGGGTTTTTTGGGAGTTCTTTCCTGGGAAAAGACAGAGTTTAGCAGCCTTTCATCACTGTCGTGGCCGATGATGGAAACAATATCATCTTTTTCAAGTCTGGTATCACCCTGGGCTTTTAGCATATGTCCGTCACGAAATACCGCGGCAACCTGGGTGCGCTTTGGAAATTTCAACTCTCTAAGCTGCAGTCCGTCAAGACCATCCCTGGTTACTGTGTAATTATAAAGCTCATAGTCATCCGACAGGGCAATGCCCACCTGGGACTTATTGACGGGGGCTGCCACCTGTGGTGCATATACCTTAAAAATACGCGCCATAGGGAGCAGGGTAGTTCCCTGTACCAGCAGGGAAAACAGCACCACCACAAAGGCGATATTAAAGTAAAGCTCCGCATCGGGAACCCCTTCCATCATGGGGTAAATGGCAAGTACGATGGGCACGGATCCTCTAAGCCCCACCCAGGACATAAAGGAAAGATCCATATTTGAATAGCGCTTGAAAAAAGGCTTCATAAAGGCTATGACGGCTATAGGACGGGCCACAAAGGTAAGCACCAGGGCAACTCCAATCCCCGGGATGGCATAATCAATAAGATGGGACGGGGTTACCAAAAATCCGAGCAGCAGAAACAAAGTTATTTGGGCAAGCCAGGTTAAGCCTTCACCTACCGGCAGAATGTGATTTACGGCACGGTTGTTCTGATTACCCGCAAGCATGCCGATAATGAAAATTGCCAGAAAACCCGAACCGTTGAGGGCTGCCGTAATAGCCCATCCGGTAAGGCCTATGCCCACAATTAATATGGCATAAAGTCCTGAATTTAAGTTAATGTTTCCAATGACAAAACGCGCGAAAAGACCAAAGAGGATCCCCAGAATTAGTCCCAGGCCGAACTGCGAGACAAAAATTAAGGATATCTCAAGGGGGGTAGATGCCTGTCCTGATACTAGACTTAACAACACCACGGTAAGCAAAATGGCCATTGGGTCGTTGGTAGCAGACTCAATCTGCAGGGTGGAGGATACTCTTTCTTTTAAACTTACTCCGCCGTTGCCAAGCAGGGAAAACACCGCGGCAGCATCAGTAGAACCCACCGTAGCACCTACCAGCATGGCCTGTGGCCAAGTTAAATCAAAAAATAATTTGGCCGCAATCCCGGTAAAAAATGAAGTAACGACAACTCCTATGGTGGCAAGCACGGCCGATTCGGCCCAAACCTGTTTCATTACCCTGAGGCTGGTTCTAAGACCGCCGTCCAAGATGATGAGGGCCAGCATTATATTGGAGATGAAATAGGCTGAAGCGTAATCATTGTAAATAATATGGAAAATAATCCCCTCTTCCCCCGAGAGCATGCCAATGCCCAGAAAAAGCAGCAGAATTGGAGCTGATATAAAGGAGGAGACTTTACTGCCCATTACGGCTATTGTCAGCAGGACACCGACAATAAACACCACAGTATTGAGATCAAAGCCTGACATTGAGGACTCACTATAAATTAGGCGACGCTGTTTTAAGACAATCTTTTAAAGACGTTATTCTATGCTAAAAACTAATGCTTTTACCAATTACCAGGCAAATTTTTATACCAGAATACTTAAGGCAGCAATTGCGGTGCAAAAGCCCTGACGTTTTACCATATTTGGGGCAGTGCTGTCTTATAAATTCCCAACTTTTGTATAATGGAGCACATGTTTTACGGGGCAGTTTGTGCTGCCTTGAGGTTACATAAAGGATAATTACATACCATGTGTTCTATTTTCGGCATTCTTGAGATCAAAAACAATCCTGAATCTTTAAGACGTACAGCTTTGGAGATGTCACGCTGCCAGCGCCACCGCGGCCCTGATTGGGAAGGCATTTATCAGGGAGAACATGCTTTAGTGGCCCATGAGCGCCTGTCAATTATAGATCCTGCCAACGGGGCCCAGCCGCTTTATACCCCGGACCGAAACTGCGTTTTGGCAGTTAACGGGGAGATCTACAATTACAAGGATCTTAAGGCTGAGCTTAAGGAGCCCTATCAGTTTGCAACAGGCTCCGATTGTGAAGTTATCCTTCCTTTGTACCTTAATTTTAAGAAAACCGGTGAAATGTTTTTAGACCGCCTGGTAGGTGACTTTGCCTTCCTGCTCTATGACGCTTCTGACAACAGTTATTTTATTGCGCGCGATCACATGGGCATTGTGCCCTTATATGTTGGTACCGATTCTGAGGGCAGGTTCTATGTTGCCTCAGAGATGAAGGCCTTAACCCCGGTGTGCGATACCGTAAAAGAGTTTCCGCCAGGATGCTATCTTTACTCCAAAATGGGCAGTGACTTTCATCCCTACTATAAGCGCGACTGGATGGAGTATGCCAATGTCAAAGACAATACCACCGACTTAAAAGAGCTAAAGGATGCGCTCATGGACAGTGTCCGCCGTCAGCTGATGTGCGATGTCCCTTATGGGGTATTGCTCTCTGGAGGTCTTGATTCTTCCGTGATTTCTGCCATAGCCAAATATTTTGCCCCCTCCCGCGTGGAAGATGACGGCAGAAGCGAGGCCTGGTTCCCCAGGCTGCACTCTTTTGCAGTCGGTCTTGAAGGAGCCCCGGATCTTAAAAAGGCCAAGCTGGTGGCAGACTACCTTGGTACGGTACACCATGAGATCCACTACACCATAGAAGAGGGCATTGATGCCCTGCGTGATGTCATTTACCATATTGAAACTTATGATGTCACTACCATAAGAGCTTCCACTCCCATGTATCTTATGGCCCGCTATATCAAATCCATGGGCATTAAGATGGTACTCTCAGGTGAAGGCTCAGATGAGATCTTCGGAGGCTATCTTTACTTTCATAAAGCCCCCAATGCCCAAGAATTTCATGAAGAGCTGGTAAGAAAGCTGTCACAGCTGCACCTTTATGACTGTCTCAGGGCCAACAAGTCGCTGATGGCCTGGGGAGTAGAAGGCAGGGTGCCCTTCCTTGACAAGAAGTTTTTGGATGTTGCCATGCGCATAAATCCTGCCGATAAGATGTGTCCGGGCAAAACCATGGAAAAGAAGGTATTGCGCGAGGCCTTTACGGGCATGCTTCCTGATGAAATTTTATGGCGTCAAAAGGAGCAGTTCTCCGACGGTGTCGGCTATTCCTGGATTGATGCTTTGCGCGACTATGCTGAAAAGAAGATCTCCGATCGCAAATTTGCCGAGCGGGCCGACAGATTCCCAGTGAATACCCCGGTAACCAAGGAGGCCTATTTGTATCGTGAAATCTTTGAAGATATCTTCAAACTTCCTTCTGCGGTAAAAACAGTACCCTACGGCAAGTCGGTGGCCTGCTCTACCGAAACTGCCATAGCCTGGGATGAGAAGTTTAAGAATATGGCAGATCCTTCAGGACGTGCGGTCACGGATGTGCACGAACAGGCCTATGAAATGGGCCACAAACTATAAAATTTAATTTAAAAGGCCGCATCAGGCGGCCTCACCCGCGTTTCACATGCCCCGCAAAGGTCTTTACAGGATCCCCTGTTATCCCCAGCTTAAAGCACTTGGGATTTCGGATCTTGAGGTAAACGTCTTATCCATCCTGCTTTATCTTGCAGCACAGCAAGACGGAACGGCCCTTATAAGAGATTATGACTGCCATCAATATGCCCTGTATCTTGACAGATCTCCTGTTGATATCAAAAAGGCAGCAGCAAATTTAACCTGCCTTGGGATCTTAAAACCATGCCCTGAAGATCCCCTGTCAGGCAGGGCTTTGCATTTTACCAATCATCATGACCATCAAAAGGAAGCTCACTCAGAAGATCACCAAATGATCCCCTGCCGTTTTGAACTTACTTTGCTGCAAAAAAAACTTGCCTCATGCAATCTGCCTCTTTCCTACAGGATCTTAAAAAATGCAGCAACGGACCGTCTTGATTTTATGGCGCAGGTAACTGAACTTAGGCTTCCTGTGGTGCAAAGGCTTGTAGGAGTAATAAAAGGAGATGACTTTAACCGTGCTGCGCTAATACTCGCAAAATTATGCTGCCAAATAACTGCAGATGATGAAAAACTTGCCCAAAAGGTGTTTGCCCCCGGATGGCTGTTACTGCTGCAGCCTGCTTTAACCTCTGACACCAGGCAGAATGAGATTGCCAAAGCTGTGGCAGATCGTTGGTGCCGGGAAGGCGAAAGAGCAATTGATCTTAGTTTTGCAGACGGGAATTTTTTTATGGCAGATGGTAATTTCATCCTCCGCAATAATCATTACCTGGTGCATGTAAAACCTACTGCAGAATGCATCATGGTCTCGGCTGCTCTGTTAATCGCAATAGCAACAATTTGCCCCACACTTTATTATGTATCGGATATTACCACCGATACCGTATTTAAGGCCCTTTGGTATTTGCAAAAGCTTTGCAGCATCAAAGGAAGGTTAACTTACGAATACTTTTTAAATTTATTAGGCGATGAAAATATCGCCAAGGAAAAATGGCTGGAGTATCAAAAATTACTTCAGGACTGTCATACTCCTGCCGCCTCTTCGTTGTGCTAAGCGGGGTGTTTGTTGGTGCTAAGCCTGACTGTCACTCTATAAGGGTAAGATAAGCAGTGATTTCTTCTTGCATCATACTTTTTACCGTAGGATCTCCTAATCCTTTTGAAAAGGATGCGGTAAAAAATTATTTAACTCAATTTTTAAGTGATCCTATGGTAGTAAGCCCGGCTTTAGCGCGGTTTTTCGCGCTTAAAGGGGTAAAAAAACGCCTTGATATGATCACCAACAGGTATAAAAGCTGTATTAAAGAAGGCCGAGCACCGCTTCTTGAACATCTTGGAATTTTAAAGCAAAAGCTTCAGGATAAACTTGATGAAAAATGCCTGTACAGCACCTCAGATGAGTTTTCAAATCGCAGCTTCAGTGTAGTTGAAGCATGCCTTTACAGCAGACCCTATGCTGACAAGATTCTCTGTGATGCCTTTTGCTCCTATGATGAAATCCTATTAATCCCTCTGTTCCCGCAAAGCACCCGAAGCACCCATCAATCCATTTATAATTTGATGGTAAAAAACGCTCATGCGCACAATTATAAGGGCCGCTTTGCAATGCTTAAGGGATTTTCCGGCTTCAGGCCTTATTGCGATCTTATAAAATCCTCTGTAGCAAAGTGGCATGATTGCAGCAGTCATAAAACAGACACCCTCATAGTATCCTTTCATGCCCTGCCAAAAACCATCTTAGGACTGGTGGAAAAAGATTATCTAAAACAGTGTCGTAAGCTTTTTTTGATGCTGGAAGGTCAGGCTGCAGCCTTAGGAGTTAAGGCAAAACTTACCTTTCATTCTCAAATGGGGCCGCTGCCATGGACAAAGCCATATTTAAAGGATGTGATAAAAAAAGAGGCTCAGGAAAATCACAGTATCGCAGTCATATGTCCCGGGTTTATTCTTGACTGTATTGAAACCTTACATGAAGTAGATGTCACTGAAAGACAAAACTTTGCAAAGCTTACCACGGCACATTTTGACTTTATTAAGGCGCCGTCTTTGGACGATACTGCAACTTTAATGCTTTATATCGTCATTGAATTCCTAAAAAGTACTGAAAGCCGCGATCATCTCCTGCAATTGGACGATTGCAGGTGATCGTGGTGCTCCAAGCCGGCATTGCAGAACGATGCATGCCTTCTTAAGCAGGATTTATCAGAGTGACCTGATAAAGCGCACCCTGCCCTCCCGTCTGGGGGCAGCCTCGGGGATAGAGCCTGCAGGATAGCCCAGCACGCAGAAGCCTATGCCCTCATAGCGGCCTTCTTGTGGAAGTCCTGCTCTTTGGAGCATTTCCATGCCTATGCGGGTGGGAATAGTCTGACGACAGCGGTGCACCCAACAGGAGCCTAAACCAAGAGAGGCTGCAGCATTCATCATATTGCCTATACATAAGGCGCCGTCATAAACTCTGGTTTGAAACTCTTCAGAGCCTACTACTGCCAAAACCACGGGAGCACCGTAAAAAGGATCGTAATCGGGTTCATAGCCGCCTATTTCCCGGTTCAACACAGCAAGACGGTCTCTAAAATCCTTGTCAGTTACGGCTATGATTATCGAGGACTGCTGTCCCCTGCCATTGGGAGCATAAAGTCCGGCCTCAATTACCGCATCAATCTTTTCCTGTTCAACCATATCAGGCAGAAAACTTCTCACACAACGGCGGCTTTTTAAGGCTTCGATAAAATTATTCATGTCATTCACCAAATTTTAAGACAGCATTTGCAAAAACAACTTAGTATCAGTATATCAATCTATTACCAAACGTAGGCTGCAGCGTCTAGTCTGCTATGAAATTTGCAGGAAAGATCACTAAAAACCGCCCAAAAAGCTCATGGACAGTAAGGCACCAGGCAGCAAGAATGCCTTAAAGGGAATGAATTTAAAAGAGCTTTCTTTAGCTCAAGAGCAGCGTAACAAGCTTAAAGGCCGATGACCCAACAGTAAGAGCAGCCATGTGCAAAAGATCTCCTGCTAAAACTTCAAGAAAATCAGCGGGATAAACTTAACCACTGATAGAACCGCAGAATATAATCTGCAATTTGCCCCTACAAGACTTTTTCACTCAGCAGTTTAAGGCTTTAGGAGAAATTTTCCTCAAGGGGGTGATGTTCTTTTAAAGGGTTTAGCCAAAACCTGCCTGTCGGGGCAAAGAACAGTCACAAGGCTGCCTTAAAGTAAGTGGTGGAGGCATCATGAAATACCGGTTTTAAATGATTTAAACACAGGGCATTTACCACCTCTTCGACACTTCTGTCATCATTTACTTCCCATTGGGCGAGCTGACGGTTCTTATGGGCATAACCCCCGGGTTCAGTTGAAGATCCTGCGCTTACTGACGTGATCCCAAGCGGGATGATCCTGTCGCGGAATGCGGCACTTTCCCTGGTACTTATGGTAAGTTCAAGCTCGGGATCAAAGATCCTAAAGGCGCATATTAACTGCACCATTTTCGCATCAGAGACTGGATACAAAGGCTCAAAGCCTCCTGTTGCAGGGCGCAGTCTGGGAAAGGAAAATGACAGCCTGGTTTTCCAGTAATGCTCCCTCATATAGAGAATGTGTAAGGCTGCTGCACAAAGATCCACCCGCCAGTCATAAAGTCCCAAAAGAGCCCCAAGCCCTACCTTGTCAATTCCTGCCTGTCCAAGTCTGTCAGGAGTTTCCATGCGCCAGCGCATATCAGCCTTTTTCCCTGCAGGATGATTTTCCTTGTAGCATTGGGGATGATAGGTTTCCTGGTACACTGATACCGCATCAAGCCCCAGAGTCTTAAGCTTTGCATAGTCCTCGGTTCCAAGGGGCTGAACCTCCATCTGCAAAAAAGCGGCATATTCTTTTACTAAAGGCAGAACCTGCTCAAAATATGGCATTCCCCCCTTGTGATCATTCTCACCTGTAACAAGCAGGATATTTTTGTAACCTAATTTGTTAATTGCCAGGCACTCTTCTTTAATCTCCTCTAAGGTCAAAACCTTGCGCCTTATTTTATTATCAGACGAAAACCCGCAGTAGCGGCATTTGTTATTGCAAAGGTTGGTAAGATACAAAGGCAGATACATGCTTATGGTGTGGCCGAAGCGTCTTCTGGTAAGCGCCGCGGATTTATATGCCAGCTCTTTTAAATAGTGCTTTCTTGCAGTCTCTGAAATTAAGGCAGCAAAATCATTGATATCAAGAGGCCCGCTTTTAACAAGAGCTCTTTGCACCTGTTTGTCCGTGATTGAGTCTACTACCCCGGCAAACTTATCAATATCAATCTTTAAAATCTCATCATAAAAGCTCATATTAAGCCATAGCCTCCTTTAAAAACTCTTCCATCGGCGAGGTGGCCTGGGCAGAATCCAATACAGAGACCAATCCTGCTTCATAGGCAGTTCTTCCTGCCTGACAGGAAAGCTTAAAAGCCTGTGCCATGGCAGCAGCATTGCCTGATGCTGCAATTGCAGTATTTACCATGACGGCCGATGCCCCCTCCTCAAGAGCTCTAGCTGCCTCAGACGGAGCTCCGATCCCCGCATCTACTATCACAGGAACCTTTGATTCATTAATGATGATCTTAATAAAAGGCAAAGTTTCAAGACCGCGGGCAGAACCTATGGGAGATCCTAAAGGCATTACTGCAGCCACCCCCACTTCCTCAAGCCTGCGGCATAAAACAGGATCTGCAGGAATATAGGCAAACACCGCAAAACCATCTTCACAGAGGATCTTGCAGGCTTCAAAGGTCTCCACAGGGTCAGGCAAAAGATATTTTTGATCAGGATGGACTTCAACCTTAATCCAGTTGGTTCCCAAGGCCTCACGGGCAAGTCTTGCAGCAAATACCGCCTCTTTGGCATTGCGCGCACCTGAGGTATTGGGCATTAGTTTTATTTTAAGTTCTTTTAAAGGTTTGATGATGTCATCAGTGCCGTCCTTAAAATCAATCCTTTTGACAGCCACGGTGGCAATCTGCGCTTCTGAAATTTTGCAGGCATCATAAAGTTCTTTGGCACTTGCAAATTTGCCCGTCCCGATAATCAGCCTTGAGTCAAACTGCTCTCCTGCAAGATTCAATTTTTCCATTACTAACCTCCGGCTGTAAGTGTAAACAAGTCAATTTTAATACCGTCATAAAGCTTAAAATCCGCCCACTGTGATGAGGGAATGATTTCCCCCTCAAAGGCTGCAGCCATGCCTTCTTTGGTTTTAAAGCGCTCTAAAATAAGCGCCTCCAAAGAAGAAGCATCACAAATTACCTCTTCATTATTAAGATAAATTTTCATAATATCTTCCTTGACACTGACACTTTTTATCCCTTTTAAGCCTCACTTTATTTGTTGAAAAATCCTTAAGATCAAAGAAATAACAAAACCCTATGCTATGTTGGTGACTTACTATATTTAATACCAGCTGAGCCGTCATTGAGGCCATGGCACAGGCACAAGGCCCTGTTATCCCGGTAGTTTTTTGAATACCAAAATTGCCGGTCAAACAGTTAAAACAGCCGTGCTCCCTGACAAAGCCAGGATCCTTATAATTAAAGAAGGCCAGCTGCCCCAAAGTGCCGCTTACAGCTGCATGAACATAGGGAAGTTTTGACTGCAAAGACAGAAAAGAGATTACAGTGCGGCTCTGCTGTGAATCGCTCAAATCGAGGATAAGATCCAAATTATCCGCAAAATTCTTAAAATTTTCAGCGGTGATTTTTCCAAAGGCAGTTACTGCAACCTCATTGTCCAGGGCTTTGATACGATCTGTAAGAGCCTTGGTCTTAAGCTTGCCTATGACATTTAGATCAAAGCACACCTGCCTATGCAAATTGTGCAATGATACGGTATCAAAATCTGCAATCTTAAGTTTTTTAAGTCCTGCCCCTGATAAAAGATAAGCGCAAAGTCCCCCAAGACCTCCTGCCCCTACGATACCGATATTAAGTCCTGCAAGAGTTTTGTCAGTGTTCTCAAAGCCTGCGACCATAGCCTGCCTTAAATAGCGCTCAGTCATTAAGATCCCCGCCGCTGCCGCAAAGCTTTAACCATTTTTTAGTTTCAGATACGGGATCTTCTGCTTTGGTAAGAGCAGTTACCACCGCAACGGAGCCTGCCTTTGCAGCTAAAACTCCCTCAAGGTTTGTAAGCTTGATCCCCGCAATGGCAACCGTGGGGACGGTATCTTTCAAAAGTGCCGTCTGATAGGCAAGTCCTGTCACTCCCTGGGGCTTTCCTTTCATAACCTTGGTTGTAGTATCAAAAATGTGCCCTATGGCAATGTACGAAGGCTTTAAGGCTAGAGCCTTTAAAAGCTCATAAATACCGTGGGTGGAGATCCCAAGACGCAGATCGGCATCTTTGATCTTATTCAAATCAGCCTCTTTAAGATCTTCCATGCCAAGATGCACCCCATAGGCACCTGCTTTTATGGCAAGTTCATAATGATCGTTTATGAAAACTCTGGCATGGTATTTTCTGCCAAGGGCAACGGCTTTTTGAATCTTGTCAAAAAGATTAGGATCATCCTTACCTTTGATCCTAAGCTGTGCGGTCCTGACCCCAGCTTCAAGAACTAGAGTTAGAAACTCAATGGAATCTACCACAGGGTAAAGCCCCATTCTTAAGGGGCATTTTTTAAACTCAAAGGTATTACCTTTAGGGAAATTAGGTTCCAAAACTTTGGGCATATACATAAGATCTTTTGGAAATCCATAATGTCCTATCGGGGGTCTTTTATGACTAAAGGCAGTCTGCGGCTTTAAAATTCCTTCAGTGACATAGGCTTTGGCCAGCACAGCGGCATCTTCAAGAGCATAGCCTTGGGCTAAAAGAGCTGCCAGTGCCGATGATAAAGCACAGCCGCCGCCGTGGGCACCGTCTCCTTTCTTTTTCCCGTAACTCATGGAAAAGGTAAGATCCCTGGAAACAAAGACATCAAGAGCCTCACCTTCATTGCCGGTATGGCCTCCTTTGATAATTACCGCCTGAACTTTATGTTTTAAAAATTCTTTACCTAAAGCTTCCCTTCCTTCTGACTTAAGTCTTTGCTCATCCCAGCCTGCAAGTTCCAGAGCCTCGGGAAGATTGGGGGTAAAAATGGTAGTAACCTCAAGGATTTGATTAAGCTCAGCCTTAAGATCAGCACTTTCCATACGCCCTGCTGTTGCAGTCAGCACTGGATCCCACACCACAGGAGTTCCAGCAAGAGATGTTTTTAAAAAATCAATTATTAAAGATAAAGTACTTTGCAGAGGTATAAAACCTATCTTAACCGCCGCTGGCCTTTGCGGCCAGTCACTTAAAGTCAAATCAAGGGCAGTTTTGGTGGTTTGATCTGAAAGCGGCTCCACCGCTGCCACCTGCTCTAAGGATTGGGCGGTTACTGCCACGGTACAAGGTAAGGGAAAGGCTCCCATATCATGGACAGTAATGCAGTCAGCAGTAATGCCGGCTCCTCCTCCTGAGTCCACTGCGGCAATTATTAAAACTGTATCCCTTTGTTTATCATTGCTGTCTGATTTCATAATGACCTCATTACTGCAGGAAACTTTTTTCGTAAGAAACAGAAAGTAAAAAGGATCCAGAGCCAGATGGACAAGGGTGGCAGCTGCAGGATAAACAAGAAGTCCAATGGTTAAAGGGTAATTTGCTCCCCAGGACAGAAAGGGAAGGTAAAGACGTACCGGCTTTGCCAAAACCTTTTATAAACGGGTATTTGGTGCGGGGTATTTTGATGTTCTCCATCGGCATGCTCTCTTTTTTAAAAACAATACAGCATGCCGGGGCGGCTTTCTTGTTCCCTACGCAGGCACTATCCTGATCAGGTATACGGATCCCGTGTTACGGTCTCAGCCCTTAATGGGCACTCCGACAAGCTTGTGACAATTATGTTCTGCAAATTTGCTTTTATCAAGGGGAGCTTAAAGTTGTTTTTGAGTAAATTTTGCAATTGCCGCAAAGAAAA
>CAYNSI010000056.1:0-11722 GCA_964399665.1 uncultured Enterobacterales bacterium
AACAAAATCCTGCCAGAGATATTCCCGTGTGTGCACCAAACGAAAAAAGGAATAGGTTTTGCAGTAAATGGCTGATCGGGCAAAGGGCGGCATTTTCTGCCGATATTTGCCGATATTGTATGTAAGGTCACCAGGACCAGGGTGCTTGAAGGTTGTCGGGAGTTGTTTTGGGGGAAAAGTCTCATACTAAAGCTTTTCATATTGCTCCCAAAGTACTTCCAGTGGATAATTTAAGATAATAAGTCGTTGCTTTGCTTACGGGTTGATATCAGCTTATGCGGTTATGGTGTTTTTTAAAGTCTAGAAGGGGATTTGTCGCTGCACTTTTAGGATCTGCAGTGGTGCTTCTTACCGCTTGTACTCCATATAAGACGGACTATTTTGGGATTTGGCAGGCGCTTGATGACAGCGGTCCCGACAATGTTGTTTATGAGTATATGATTACCGACGGGGACACCGAAAACGGTGTTACCGTCAGAGTTATAAGAAAATCTTATGAATTTAACAGAGAGCGCACCTTTTTGGTCTGGACTGAGTCAAACCCGTATTATTTTTCCGGCAGTTATGACCCTGATGGGGGAGCGGTGACGGTGCCTTTTGGAGTCATTATTTTTGAGGTAACCTCAGGCTCTCTTCTCTACAACAATCTCCGCTTTGCCAAGCGGGGCAGAAATACCGAGGCCAAGCTCAAGTTTGTTGCAAGAAAAAATCTCAAGATGGCTTTTCCCGACGTTCCCGTAGTTGACTGATCAAAAATCGGGCAGCTAAAGGTTCTGTATTGCTGCCTGAAAGAGCCAATACCCCAGGATCTTACTCCCTGATGGCCTGGAAGTTTAAGACAAACAGATCTGCATCAATATAATCGACAATTTCCTCGCAGGTATTGCCGACCAGGGCAGCCGAGAGCCCCTGGCGTCCCGCGGAGCCTATGAAAACAGCCTGGGGTTTAAGTTTTTTGCACAAGGAGGGGATCACATCATCAGGCAGGCCTTCTGCGATATGACAATTCTCCCTGGGGATACTGTGGGCCTCTGCAAATTCCAGCAGGCGCTTTTCATGCTCCTTGAGGATATTTTCAGAATAAATTTCAGGGGCATAATTAGGTACTTCAAGCATTATCGAAGGCAGGATCACCGGGGCAGAATTGACAAGATGGATGGTGCCTCCTGTGATGGTAGACAGCAGCTGGGCTTCTCTGAGAATGGAGACGTTATAAAGTCTTTTTTCCTTGGAGGAAAAATCAAGGGCCACCACCACGGGGGCCTCTTTCTGCCATGGGTGTTCCTTGGCGATCAGAACAGGGATGCTGGCATTTCTTAACACATACCAGTCTATGGGAGTAAAGATAATCGAATCGAGGATCCCATGACGATTGGCACTTTTTATCAGCAGATCATAGTTTCCTGATTTGATCTCAGTTACGATCCCCTCCCCAAGATCTTTGGCCAAAACCACCTTAGGGGTTGTCTTTGCTCTGCCGTCCTTATTGTATTTGGCGATGATATTTTTGGTCTCCTCAAGGTGAACTGCAATTACATCATCACGGGTATCCTTCTCTTTGTGGCGGTTTAAAATATGTATGTCATAGGAATAGTCATAGACAAGCCTTAAGACAGTGACATTTAAGTTCTTGTAATAGCGGGCAAACTCCAGGGCGCGCTCCAGGGCAATCTGTCTGTCACGTTTGGGCTCAACTACTACCAAAATATTGGTATATCTGCGCATGATCCGTCCCCTTAAGGTCAATTGGTTTGGTATTCACGAGTGTCTTAAGGATATTGTAGCCCGAAACAGAGGGAAATATTGGGGATCTCGTTGAGCTTGGGCACAAAAAATAAGGATTAAGCCTTGTAAGCTTTTAAAGCCTGATTACTGCAGGGCGGATCCCCAGGGCAAGGGCTGCTGCTGCAAAAATAAGTGCCCCTGCGCCAATGAAAAGTCCCAGGTACAAGGCCGCTTCAAAGGTGCCAAGATTTATCCAGGTATCAAAATCAAAGCTTAAAAACCGCACTGCTGCTGCCATGATTATAGAGGACACCAGGGCTTTCAGACAGAAAATTAAAGTATCCTTGGAAGGACAATAAATCCTGCGCCTGATTAAAAGATATAAAAGCTGTCCTGCATTGATATAGGCAGCCAAGGCCGTTGACAAGGCAAGACCTATGTATCCTAGAGGATAGATTAGGATCAGGTTGAAGATAATGTTGGCAATAATTGCAACTATGGCACAGCGTACCGGAGTTTTGGTATCCTGCAGTGCTGCAAACCCCTGCACCAAAACCCTTACCAGCATGATGGCACAAAGTCCTGTTACTGAAGCTAAGAGTGATGCTGAGGAAAAAAGCACATGCTCGCTAGTAAAAGCACCGTGCATAAAAATTACCCTTATAATGCTTTCCCTTAGAGCAATCATTCCAAAAGCTGAGGGAAGCCCCAGAAGCAGGACCAGTCTGACCCCCCAGTCTAAGGTTTTTTCATAGTCTTTAGGGTCTTTTTTGATATCAATACGTGACAGGGCAGGAAGGATCACTGTGGAAATAGCCACGGCAAAGATCCCTATGGGAAACTCTAAAAGTCTGTCTGAATAGTAAAGGTAGGAAATAGCTCCTGTTGCCAGAAATGAGGCCAGGATAGTATTTACCAAAAGATTTAACTGCGAAGCTGAGACTGAAAATAATCCGGGGATCATCAAGGTCCTGATCTTTCTTACCCCCTCATGGGACCAGGAAAAGGCCGGCAGTGAAAGAAGTTTTAAGCGCACTATTGAGGGCAGTACAAATAACAGCTGGGCAGCACCTCCTGCTACCATGGCAGCAGAGAGGATCACATTGGGATCTTCAAAGCGGGGGGCAGCAAAGACAGCCGCTGCTATCAATACAACATTTAAAATGCATGGGGCGGCAGCGGGAATTGCAAATCTGCCAAAGACATTGAGAATGGAACAGCACAGGGCAGTTAGGGTGATAAAAAACAGGTAGGGAAAGGTGATCCTAAGAAGCAATGATGCCTCAAGAAACTTATGTCCGTCAGGAGCATTATGCTGATAAGCCTGATACCAGCCAAGACCGAACAAGGCGGTAATCACAGGAGATGCGATCATGCCTATCACGCAGATCCCAAGTACTATAGCTCCTAAAGTGCCTGAGGTTTTGGATATGAGCTCTTTTAAATCAGCGGGGCTTTGTTTTTCCTTTACCTTGGTCATTACCGGCACAAAGGCCTGGGCAAAGGCACCTTCTGCAAAGAGACGGCGGAAAAAATTAGGAATTCGGTTGGCAAAGAAAAAGACATCAGCACTTAAGCCGGCACCAAGCAGGGAGGCTATGGCAATATCGCGGACCATCCCCAAAATACGTGAGGCAAAGGTCATAAGTGCGGTAATTGACCCTGCTTTTAAAAGCTTGGGCTTGGGCGCTGTTTCCCGTGATCTGTCAGTCATAGGGCGCATTATATCTTAGCAGGGAGCAAATAATCCTAAGCCTTGCGGTAAAACTTTCAGCCGTGAAAAAAATTAGCGCTGTTGGCCTTACAAAAAATCCTCTTTGGGGTTTGTGGGATTTTCTGTGGGAAACGTGAATTTCAGTGGGAAAACGGCTAGGCAATCGCTTTTCCCCCTGGGTGGGAAAGTAGCAAAATTTGCTGTTGCTTTTTAAAAAGTACTTATAAATCAAGACAATATTTTAAAGTGTTGTTAAAACAGGAACTAAGGTTTTTACAGGTGGACTTAGACAGATAAGAAAATTTATCAATACTCCTAAAACAGGGGTTCATAACCAGGATTTTAAGGGCAAAGTGTTTTATAACATATTGATTTTTAAAGAGAAGAGCCTTTTGATTGCAAGTTGTCGTACAAGTTATTTAAGGTATTTTTTCATTTCTGTAATAAAAGTGAAATCTGCAAAATTTTCCACATTTTAGGATTTTTTGTGGGAAAGGATTGGGAAAGTGGTGGGATTTATAAAAATTAAAAGTATTTCCGATAGTTACAAATAAGATAACCTTGTGGGAAAATCCCCGGCCCCGGGGACATTGAGAATTTTACCTTTGCGTTATTTGAGCCTTTTTAACTTTGCCATATAAAAACCGTCAAAGCCTGATGATGGCATCAGGGATTGATCTTCTACAAGTTCAAAGGCCCCGTCGCATTGTTCCAGGAAGCGGTCAATCTGGGCGCGGTTTTCCCTGGGCATAATAGAGCAGGTAGAATAGACCAATAGACCGCCAACTTTCACCATATTGGCATACCGCTTAAGAATATCCTGCTGCAAAAATAAAAGAGAGGGCAGTTTCTCCCTGACATCGCGCCATTTGGAATCAGGCAGGCGTCTTAAGATCCCCGTGCCGCTGCAGGGGGCATCTATCAAAACACGATCTGCCCTGTCATAAAGACGCTTGATAATTTTAGTGGAGTCGATAACGCGGGTTTCAATGTTGCACACCCCCGCCCTTCTTGCTCTTTTTTTAAGATCTTCAAGCTTATAGGCATCAGTGTCTAAAGCCAGGAGTTTTCCTTTATTTTCCATCAGGGCGGCCAAATGCAGGGTTTTGCCGCCTGAACCTGCGCAGGCATCGATAACTGTCATCCCAGGCTGTACTTCAAGGAAGGGGGCTATCTGCTGGGAGGCTGCATCCTGCTGTTCAAAAAGGCCGTCCTTAAATGATTTGGTGCGAAAAAGCGCGGTATTGGAAGTAATTTCAAGGGCCGTGGGTACACCTTTTACCGACCTGCTTACTACGCATTCTCCTGCAAGAAGTGAAGCTAAGTCATCCCTGGTGGTTTTAAGGGTGTTTACCCTGATAAAACGTTTAGGATCGGTTCCCAGGGCCTTGCGTTCAGCTGGCCAGAGATCTCCTAATTCCCGGGAGAGTGTCTCTTCAAGCCATATCGGACAGCCTTCTACCATAAGGGTATTGTTGGATGCCTGACCCAAACGCCTGGACAACTGTGATTTGTCAAAGCCTCCGCCTAAATCCAGATCCGGAAGGGGCCACTTAAGTTCGGCGCAGTAGCTTACAATCAGGCGGTTGACATGACGTTCAAAATCAGACGGCCGGCGCAGTCCCGAGACATAAGCATAGTAGGATAGGCGGCGGAACATGCCGTTGACGTGGCGAAGAATAAACCCTTGTTCTACTGACGGGAGTTTTACTTTGGAAAAATACACGGCATAGGCCTTATCAAGGGGCCTTTTTTCCACCAAAACTTCAGTTAAGATACTTTGAATAAGACGGATCTGAAAGGGGGAAAAGCCCTCTCTTTGGGGATTGATAGGAAGTGGTCTTGAATCTTGATTAAATGGCCTTCTGGAGGTTTTATGCCTAAAAGGGCCATCCTTTTTAAAGGAGAAATTTTTTTTATCGCTGTCCTTGCTGAATCTGCGCATTTTCCCTTTAAAAACAGGCTTTTTTGCATGATCTTTGGCAGGATTTACACTCATATCTTGCCTCGCTGGGACTTAAGACCGCCTTTTTTGTGGTAGCCGAAGCCTGCTTGTTTCAATGAAAAACCCTCACGGTTTTTCCACAATAAGGTACCATTGCAGGCATTGCCGGTTACCATGGCGGCTGCAAATGTTGGAGATGGCAGGGTCAAATCTTCTGACAGATTGTAAAAGCGGCCTTGAGGATCTAAATTTAAGGCTCCCTCGTTGATAAGCTTAAGCTTCAGTGCCTTTACATTATCAGGTATTGAAGGGGAGTCCTGCCCTGTAAGCTGCGAGTCTTTTAGAAGGATGAAATTAGGATGGGCCCTGTCGCCTTCAACATAGCCGCGGGCAAGCAGAGCCTTTTTTTTAAGGTAGTAAATTTCAGCCCCTTCCTTATTGCTGATTTTGGTAGTGTTTACTATAAGATCCTTTAGTTTTATAAGATCATAGTAGGTCTCAATAGGCATCACCGCATGAGTTTTTTTACCTTTATCATCAATAAGAAAGTAAAGATTTTTTTCCATTTTTAACCATTGTGGGCCTAACTTCACCGACAGCCCTAAAGTACCGCTGCTATTGATGGTAGCGCTTTAAAAAATGTTCTAATCTGTTGCAGGCATCATCCAGGACGTCAATTGGCGGCAGAAAAACAATACGGAAATGATCCGGGGCGATCCAGTTAAAGCCGGTTCCCTGTACCACGAGGATTTTCTCCTGGCGCAGCAAATCCAGGGCAAATTTTTGATCATCCTTGATATTGAATTTTTTCGTATCAAGTTTGGGGAACATGTACAAAGCCCCGTGAGGCTTTACTACGCTTATTCCCGGGATGGCGCAAAGTCGCTCATACATGGCATCCCGCTGGGTGCGAAGCCTTCCTCCAGGCACAATAAGTTCATTGATGGACTGATATCCTCCAAGGGCCGTTTGAATGCCATGCTGAAGCGGTACATTGGCGCAAAGCCGCATGGCCATCATCATATTGATGCCTTCAATATAGCCTTTGGCTTTATTTTTAGGTCCTGTTACCACCATCCAGCCCTGGCGGAAGCCGCAGGAGCGGTAGACCTTGGAAAGACCATTGTAGGTAATGATGATAAGGTCATCACACAATGTGCTGATGCTGCGGTGTGAGACATCGTCGTAGAGGATCTTATCGTAGATCTCATCGGAGAAAATAATAAGATCATGCTGCCTTGCTATTTCAATTAATTCCTGCAAAAGCTCAGTGCTGTAGACGGAGCCAGTGGGGTTATTGGGATTGATGATAACTATGCCGCGGGTACGATCGGTGATTTTCTTTTTAATATCATCCAAATCAGGGAACCAATTGGCCTGTTCATCACAAATGTAATGCACAGGACGTCCCCCCGACAATGAGACACAGGCAGTCCATAAAGGATAATCAGGCGCAGGGATAAGAATTTCATCCCCATTGTTTAACAGGGCATTTAAAGATATGGAAATAAGCTCTGAGACCCCGTTTCCTATGTAGACATCATCAGCATCAACATGCTTGAGGCCCTTTTGCTGATAGTACTGGGCTAT
Source organism: uncultured Enterobacterales bacterium (assembly GCA_964399665.1). Taxonomy (GTDB): domain Bacteria; phylum Pseudomonadota; class Gammaproteobacteria; order Enterobacterales; family Succinivibrionaceae; genus Avisuccinivibrio_A. Next base: position 6,975 of record CAYNSI010000056.1, read on the forward strand.
AGCCTTGCGGGCCGGGAAAATTCCATTTGATTCACAATAGCCCTGGGAATTGGGCAGGTTTCTTACCACATCCCTTACTATTTCCTCAGGAGCCTCAAAACCAAAGGTTGCCAGATTCCCAATATTAAGCTTTAAGATCCTGACGCCCTCATCTTCTAATCGCAGGGCTTCCTGGTGGATTTTCCCCCTGATGTCGTAACACACATTGTCCAATTTGTGTGATTTTTCTATGGTCTTCATGCCTGGCCTCGCAAACAAAAGCTCCCGTTACGGGACGGGAGTGCCCTCATTTTAGCTAAAAATCCCCTGAAATTATCCTGCCTTTGTAGATATTTTCCAAAACATAACGTTCAAACCCATAATGGGGTGAGGCCATGCGGCGGAATCTGACCAAATCCCTGGTGCGCTGTGAGTAGGTAATGGAGTTGGTAAACATTACAAAGGGTGCCAGTGCCCCGTTTTCAGTTCTTATAAATCCTGCAAGATTGGAGACGTTTTGCAGCGTGCCGGTTTTGGCAATGACATTATGGGCCAGGGGAGGATTGACCGTAGAGCGCCGCCACTGCATGGTGCCAGATTCTGCCGCTACGGGAAAGTAGTCAATAAAATTCAGGGTATCGTCGTTGTTTTTAATATAGATTAAAAGCTCAAGCAGTTTTTTGGGAGTAATAAGGTTATGCGGGGACAATCCTGAACCGTCCACAAGATATGCATCTCCAAGATCAATATTGGCATATTGATTTAATATGGATCTCATCGCTCTTACCGCCCTGTCGTAGGTGGCGGGCAAACTGTAGTATTCATAGGCAAGATTTTTGGCTATAGCATCAGCATACAGATTATTGGAACGGCGCATCATGTAGGAGATAAGTTCCCCAAGCGGCGCGGAGGCAATCTCTGCTATGCTGCTAAAGTCACTTACAGGCTCTCTTAGGATGGCAACCCCGTTATGTTCAATGCCCAAATCGGCTAAAATTTGACTGGTCCAGTCAATGCCCCAGCGCATGGCATCTGAAACTGCCAGGGTCAAAGGCCAGTTTTTCCCCTTGTTGTTCACGGGAACACAGCCTGTGACATGGTATTTATTATCCATAAAAAGCCTGGATTCAAGCTCACAGTCCCCGCCGTAGTCGCCTTCGTCAACTGCTATGGCATCTGAAGTAATTGCTATGGGAACCTTTGGGGAAATGACAGGCTCTGCGGTTGTTCCTGCAGGCCCAAGCTTAAGTTCGGCATAAGTGCAGTTGCGGTTTATGATAATGGCAGATGAAGGTGCAGTAAAGCACACCGGAAGGTCATCCCAGGACCAGCCTTTGGCTCTCCCTGGTCCGCCAAAACGGCTTACATCCAAAAGCACTCTGCCGTTAATTTTGGTAATTTTTTGGGTGCTTAAAGTTTGCAGCAATTTGGCATAGGCATTTGAGGTAAGGGTGGGATCTCCTGAAAACCGTATCACCACATCGGAGTTTAGGATCCCTTCTGCAGTCTTTAAGGTCAGCCTGCCGTCATTGTTATTTAGGCTCTCATTGCTAACTTGCAACAGGGTCTTAAGGCGGTAATCAGGGCCCAGATAAAGCACGGCCGCAAGGGCAGTGATAATTTTTTGGGTTGAGGCAGGATGAAAATAATCATCCCCCCTTACATCGTATATTTGATTATCAGAAGGATTTAAATAGGCAATGCCGACCAATGATCCAGGCAGGGGTTTGGGACTGGTATCTGCAGCGAAAACTGCTGCAGCAAAAAACAGGAAGATTGATGCTGTAAAGGTACTTTTGATGAAAACAGATGGTTTTATCATGGTGTATTAAGTGAATTTGATGCTGTACAGTGTCGTTGTGACGTAGCAATTATAAGGCCCAATCTTAGGCAAAGTAAGTAAGGTTCTGCAATTTTTTCTTATCAGGCCTTAAAGCAAGCATCATGCAGGGGATTTAAAGACAGCTTGTGCCGTAAAAGCACAAGCTGTGGTGTTTGCCTTAACAAAATCCTGAATAACAAATAGTTAAATGCCATCATGGCAAGATTATAAAGTGAGGAACTGTGGTATTTGCCCTATTGGGACTATAATGCACGTGTTAATCAAAAGCACCGCAGGATAGGCATGCATGCTAAGATCACAGGCTGATTGGTAATGGATACGGTGCCTGATAAAAGATCCTAAGGTGAAAGCCTGTGGGCTTTAAGGATCCTGGGTAATAACAACACCTACAACATATTCATTTTAATTGGCGGAGAACATAGTCAATGGTTATTGAACCTAAAGTGCGCGGCTTTATTTGCGTTACCACCCACCCTGAAGGCTGCAGACAGAGAGTTAAAAAACAGATCGATTACGTCAAATCCTGCGGGGCGGTTGTAGACGGCCCCAAAAAGGTTCTGGTGATCGGAGCCTCAACAGGATACGGCCTGGCATCCAGGATCAGCGCAGCTTTCGGCTCAAAAGCCTCTACCATAGGGGTATTTTTTGAAAAACCGGGCACTGAAACCCGCCCTGGATCGGCAGGATGGTACAACACCGCAGCCTTTAGTGAATTTGCCAAAAAAGAGGGGCTTTACGTTAAAAACATCAATGCCGATGCTTTTGCCGACAGTACCCGTAACCGGGTTATTGAGGTAATAAAGCAGGATTTAGGCAAGGTGGATTTGGTAGTTTATTCCCTGGCAGCTCCTGTCCGTAAGATGCCGGATACGGGCCTTATAGTGCGCTCTTCCTTAAAACCCATTGGCAGAACCTATACTTCAACTGCCATAGATACCAACAAAGATACCGTAATTGAGGCTGCCATCGAGCCTGCAGATGATGATGAAATTGAAAATACCGTTAAGGTTATGGGCGGTCAGGACTGGGAGCTTTGGATTAAGGCCCTCTCTGATGCCGGCGTTTTATCAGAAGGCTGTAAGACTGTGGCTTATTCATATATAGGCACGCAAATAACCTGGCCTATATACTGGCACGGCACCCTTGGCAGGGCAAAGGAAGATTTAGACAGGGCAGCTTTGGCAAATCGTAAAGTTCTGGAAAAACTCAAAGGTGATGCCAGGGTTGCGGTATTAAAGTCCGTAGTCACCCAGGCTTCATCTGCAATTCCTGTCATGCCCCTTTACATTTCCATATGCTTTAAGGTTATGCGTGAGCTTGGCACCTATGAGTCAGTTATTGCCCATATTTACCGTATGTTCAAAACTTCACTGTATGGCAATGAAGCTGAGTTTGATGAGCAGGGCAGGCTGCGTATGGATACCTGGGAATTGGACGTAAAATGCCAGGATAAGTGTAAGGAGATTTGGCCTTCCGTTACCACTGAAAACCTAAATGAGCTTACCGACTACGAGGATTACAAAAAGCAGTTTTTGGAGCTTTTTGGTTTCGGCATTGAGGGGGTTGACTATCAGGCTGATGTCAATCCTAAGGTTGACTTTGAGGTTGAAAACCTGATGTAGGCAGGATGTTTGGCAGGATCTTTAAATTTGGGATCCTGCCTGCCCTCTTTTTCAGGTATAAGCTGTCGTAATCTTATACTTCAACGGGCAAGGTCCAGTGCTTCTATGGTCTGACCTAAGGAAGCATCGGATTCTTTGAGAAATTCTAAAAATTCCTCACCTTCAAGATAGGCGGTTCCAAAGCCCTTATCCTGCATAAAGGCGATAAATTTGGGATCATTTACCGCTTTTTTCAGGCTTTGATTCAAACGCTCCCTTACCTTTTGCGGGGTCCCGCGGGGCACGGCAAATCCCCTCCAGGTGCCTATGGTTATGTTAATACCCAATTCCTTTAAGGTGGGCACATCAGGATAATTTGGATCCCGCCTGCTTGCCATGACCGCCAAAGGCACGGCATCACCTGAACGGTATAGTTCTGCGCATTCTGAAAGCTGGGCAAAAGCTGCATCCACAGTGCCTGCTGTCATTTCCTTCATGGCCTCGGCAGTGCCTGAAGTCGACATCCAGGTTATGGTATTGTATGGAAGTCCCAGGGCATCAAGCCACTTTACCATGGCAAGATGCCAGATCCCTCCAAGGGACGTTGAGGAGGCTATTACTTTGGCAGGATGCTCCCTGATATAGGCGGTAAATTCTTCATAGGTTTTATAGGGGGCCTTGGCACTGACGGTTATTGCCGCAGCATCCAAATTGACCAGGGCAAGGGGTTCAAAATCCTGGTAGGAGGTCTTGATGGCAGGATTCTGCCAGTGATTCATCCCAAGCTCCGCGGTTATCTGGGCTATGGTATATCCGTCAGGTTTTGCCCTTTGCAGAGATGCCCAGGCAATGTTGCCGCCTCCTCCGGGCTGATTGATAACCTGCACCGGCTGTCCCAAATCCTCGGCCATAATCTCTGCGACTATGCGGGCTACGGCATCTGAACCTCCCCCCGGCCCCCAGGCACACAGCATGGTAATCGAATGTTTAGGATAGGTATCATCCATTTCTGCATAGACAGGGCAGGCAGCAAGAAAGGATGCTGCAAGCAGCGCTTGGAGTAATTTTTGAGCTGTTCTCATTTTCTATTCCCTTAATGCCCAGGATGGGATCTTAGGCATAATTTAATTTTTAACTTGATTTTAAGACTAAATTTTAAGGGCAGGGTGTTTTTAAAATTTAGATTTGCAAAAGCGTTAGCAAATTTTGAAAAAACTTCCCCTTATCTACCATCAAATCAGACTTTTTTGCAGGACAGCCCCAAGTGATCCTTATCAATTGCGGCGTAAAACCCCTCGCTTCAGCGATGGGGATATAAGCCGCTC
>CAYNSI010000057.1:0-11721 GCA_964399665.1 uncultured Enterobacterales bacterium
ACCCCCACCATGTCAAGGTGATGCTCTAACCAGCTGAGCTAAGGGCGCCTTAGGACTGGTGCGCCTTGGTGGACTCGAACCACTGACCCCCACCGTGTGAAGGTGATGCTCTAACCAACTGAGCTAAAGGCGCATCTCATCTTGTACTTCCCAAAAGATCCCACTTGGTGCGCCCTAGTGGACTCGAACCACCGACCCCCACCATGTCAAGGTGATGCTCTAACCAGCTGAGCTAAGGGCGCCTTAGGAAAGTGTGTGCATTATAACAACTTTTTATTTTCAAAAAAGCATTTTTTAAACCAAAAGAAGGCCTTTTCCCACATCTTCAGGCAGCAGAAGGCAGAATACAGCCTTAGATTTTAAGTTATGGACAAACTTGCGTTTCAGACAAAACTTAACTATCACGTTACGGAGCTTAAAAACTTAACTGTCAGCTTTTTTAAGTTGTCAAAAGGTGACTTTAGCTTTTGATATTAAAAAGCTCCAAATCCCCGGTGGTTCCTGACTTATCATCCCGGGCCTCATCGCACCTTTGCCTGTCAAGGTTTTCAAAATAGCTGTCATCGATATTTCCCGTAAGATATTTTCCCGTAAAAACTGAAGTTTCAAATTCAGTTAAGGCAGGATTTTCCTCCCTTACGGCAGCTTCCAAATCAGCTAATGTCTGATAAATGACATCATCGGCATGAATCATTGAGGCTACTTCCCCGGGGGTCCTGCCTGAGGCTATAAGCTCCCTTGAAGTTGGCATATCGATGCCGTAAATATTGGGAAAGCGCACTTCAGGGGCGGCTGATGCAAAGTACACCGCCTTTGCTCCCGATTCACGGGCCATGGCCACAATCTGCCCCGAGGTGGTGCCTCTTACTATGGAATCATCTACCAAAAGCACTTTTTTGCCGGCAAACTCAGCAGGAATAGGATTTAATTTGCTGCGCACCGACTTTTTGCGCATCTTTTGCCCCGGCATAATAAAGGTGCGGCCTATGTAGCGGTTTTTCACAAAACCCTGCCGGTAAGGCACTCCTAAAATCCTGGCAATTTCCACTGCAATATCACAGGAAGTTTCAGGGATGGGGATCACCACATCAATGTCAAGATTAGAATAGTCGCGGCGGATCCTCTCAGCCAGCTTAGTTCCCATGTGCACCCTGGCAGCATATACCGAAACCCCGTTCATTATAGAATCGGGTCGGGCAAAGTATACATACTCAAAAATACAAGGGGCCAGCCTGCTTTTGGGGGCACACTGCTGACAATAAAGCTTGCCCTCTTCGGTGATAAAAACTGCCTCCCCGGGGGCTATATCACGGACCAGATTAAAGCCTGTCACATTAAGGGCGACACTCTCGGAGGCCACCATGTATTCATCAGCACCTGAAGATGAAGTACGTTTCCCCAGCACCAAAGGCCTGATGCCAAGAGGATCACGAAAAGCCAGCAGCCCGCCTCCTATTATCAGGGCAACTACGGCATAGGCACCGGTGATCTCCTGATTAACCCCTTTTACGGCCTCAAAAATTTCCAGGTGAGTTACCTTTGGGGCATTAAGCAAAGAAAGCTTCCAGGCAAAGATATTTAATAGCAGTTCAGAATCCGAACCGGTATTAACATGCCTTAGAGCACTTTCACATTTTTGTTTTAACTCCTTGGCATTGGTTAAATTGCCATTGTGTGCCAGGGCAATGCCATAGGGGGAGTTGACATAAAAAGGCTGGGCTTCTGCCTCAGATGAAGAACCTGCCGTAGGATAACGCAGATGCCCTATGCCGATGCGGCCTCTGAGCCTGCACATATGCCGCTGCTCAAAGACATCACTGACAAGACCGTTGGCTTTTCTCTGTCTGAAATTGCCTTCTTCATCGATGGTGACAATGCCTGCAGCATCCTGACCGCGGTGTTGCAGCACCGTCAAGGCATCATAAAGCTCCAGATTAACAGGATTTGAGCTTACTATGCCTGCCACACCGCACATCTTATACTCCTACAGGACTTCCTACATAAACAAAAAACCAGCTTACCACCCGCATCAGCTCTGGAATAAACAGTGAGTCCTGCCACCATGGTTCCGAAGCTATGGAACTTAGAATATGAAGCTTAAACAAAATCTGCAGCAAGGCTAAAATTGCGCACACGATAAGCAGACCCCGCAGCACCCCGAATACCGCCCCCAAAAGACGGTCAGTACCAGAAAGGCCGGCTTTGGCAGTTGCCGCCTTTAAAACAGCCCCCAAAAGACCTGCTGCCAGCATCGATGCTGCAAATAAAACGACAATGGCAGCTCCTATACGCATGCTGTTATCTTCAATAAAGGTAAGTTTATCGGCCAATTCAGCATAAAAGTTTCCCGTGATTAAAAAGGCACACAGCCATGCGGCAAGGGAAATAGCCTCCTTGATAAAGCCTCTTATCAAAGAGAGGACGGCAGAAGCTGCCACCACCACTAAAATTATCCAATCAGCCTGGGTCAGCATTTTTTACCAATCACTTCAAGATCGTTAAGATAGGGCCGCAGAACGTCAGGGACGGTAATGGAGCCGTCAGCATTCTGATAATTTTCCATGACCGCAACCAAGGTTCTGCCAACTGCAAGCCCCGAGCCGTTTAAGGTATGCACAAGCTCAATTTTTCCGTCGGCTCTCCTGACTCTGGTCTGCATCCTTCTTGCCTGAAAATCGGTACAATTTGAGCAGGAGGAGATCTCCCGGTAAGTGTTCTGCCCGGGCAGCCACACCTCAAGATCATAGGTTTTGGCAGCACTAAAACCCAAATCCCCTGTCGCCAGGGACACCACCCTATAGGGCAGCTCAAGGGCTTTTAACACGGATGCAGCATCTGCGGTTAATTTTTCCAGGGCATCCCAGGAATCTTCAGGCTTTTCAATTCTTACCATCTCAACCTTGTCAAATTGATGCATCCTGATAAGCCCCCTGGTATCACGCCCGGCAGATCCTGCCTCGGATCTAAAGCAGGGGGTGTGGGATACCATCAGAATGGGAAGATCCTTTTCATCGATGATCTCATCCCTTACTAAATTGGTAAGCGGCACCTCGGCGGTGGGGATCAGGGAAAAATTACGATTGGCCCCCTCACCGTCGGCATTGCCGTTTAGGGAGGTATGAAAGAGATCTTCGCCAAATTTGGGAAGCTGCCCTGTGCCATACAAAGAATCCCGGTTGACAAGATAGGGCACATAAACTTCGTCATATCCCTGACTGATATGAAGTTCCAGCATTAACTGCACTAAGGCCCGGTGCAGGGCACAAAGCTGTCCTTTGATGACGGCAAAACGCGCCCCTGATATTTTGGCGGCATTTTTAAAATCAAGCTGACAAAGCTGTTCGCCCAAAGCGATATGGTCTTTAATATCAAAGGAAAATTCCCTTTGCTTTCCCCATCTTGCAACCTCTACATTGAAGCTTTCATCGGCCCCCACGGGGACACTGTCATGGGGTAAATTGGGAATAGTAAGGGCAATTGTCCTAATTTCCTCAAGGACGGCATCCTGCTCTTTTTTGACCTCATCAAGCCTTGAGGATACTTCTGTCACCTGATTTTTGATCTTAGCAGCATCAGTGCCTTCCCTTACGGCCTGCCCTATCGATTTTGACAGAAGATTGCGCTGTGCCTGCAGATCTTGGGTTCTTACCATAAGATCCTTGCGCCTTGTTTCCAAAGAGGCAAGCTTATTGGTATCAAGAACAAAATTGCGGGTTGACAGCTTTTGGCAGGCCTCCTGCAATTCCCCCCGCAGATATCTTGAATCGAGCATAAAACTATGTCACTAAAATTAGGCTGTATTTTCTAGGATTTTTAAGCGCTTTTTATAAAGCATGGGCTATCTTATCATAATTGGCTTTTACTTAAGAGACCTTGATGATTTTTTGAAACTTTCCTTTTAGTATCAACTGTTAGTGGCTCTTTCCATGCTTTGAAGACGCCTTTGCATCTTCTCTTCATGTTCCTTGTCATAGCGGTGCCAGGAGGATTTTTCATCCCGGCGCCTTAGGTACTCAAGTTTGTCCAAAAGCCGCTGTTCCAGACCGCGGTCTGAAGGCTGATAATAACGCCTGCCGTGAAGCTCTTCGGGCATAAAGCACTCCCCGGCCGCATAGGCACCGTCAAAGTCGTGGGCATAGCGGTAACCTTCGTGAAAGCCAAGCTCCTTCATAAGGTCGGTAGGAGCATTGCGAAGATAAGGCGGCACCTCAAAAGACGGCAGGGCTGAGGCATCATTGACGGCCTGATGGAAGGCAAGATAAAGCCTGTTGCTCTTAGGGGCCAGGGCAAGATAGACCAAAGCCTCGGCAATGGCCCTTAAGCCTTCTTTTTCCCCTACTCTTTCAAAAATATCCCAGGCATTTAAGGCAACCTGCATGGCGGTAGGATCGGCAAGCCCCACATCTTCTGTGGCAATGGCAAGCGCACGTCTTGCCACATAAAGAGGATCGCCTCCTGCCTCAATGATTCTGGCGTACCAGTATAAGGCAGCATCAGGATCTGAGCCTCTTACGGATTTGTGAAGGGCTGAAATCAGATCATAATAGGCATCCCCGCCCTTGTCGTATTTTATAAGCCGCCTTCCTGCCACGGATGCCACCATATCGTAGGTTACCCTCTTGTGTCCGGTGTCATCAGCTTCCCCTAAAACACTTAACATCTCAAGGGTATTTAAAAGATGACGGGCATCGCCTCCTGCAAGAGATATCACCGCCTCTTTTACCTTATCCTCAATAATAAGGTGTTCATTTTTAAGACCGCGCTCTTCAGTTAGGGTCTTTTCAAAAAGCAGCGCCAAATCTTCATCGGTTAAGCTTTTTAACACATAGATTCTGGTGCGGGACAAAAGGGCGGAATTGACTTCAAAGGAGGGATTTTCGGTAGTAGCCCCGATAAAGATAATAGTCCCCGATTCAATATGGGGCAAAAAAGCATCCTGCTGGGATTTATTAAACCTGTGGACTTCATCAACAAAAAGCACGGTCTTTTTGCCGCGACTTTTTCTTTCCATTGCTCTTTGAATGGCAGAGCGGATCTCCTTAATGCCTGAGGTTACCGCTGAAATCTGCTCTAAAACTGCCCCGGCCCCCTCTGCTGCAATAAGTGCCAAGGTGGTCTTGCCAACCCCCGGAGGCCCCCAAAAAATCATGGAATGACACTGCCCTTTGTCAATGGCAGTTCTTAAGGGTTTGCCAGCCCCCACCAAATGCTGCTGCCCTACAAAATCAGCAATGCTCTTAGGACGCATTCTCCCTGCTAAAGGCAAAAAGGCATCATCCTTAGGATCTCCTGTAAGGCTGTCTGAATCAGGACTAAGCTTGTTACTCTTGTCAGATGCCAAATCAGCAGGATCTTTGTTTCGCCTTAATCCTGCGCGCAAACTGGCATCAAATGCTGAAAAAAGATCCTCACTGTCTGCCATAGTCAAACTCTGCATCAGGGGGGATATCAACTGCAAAATCATCTTCTATGATTTTGTCGGTGACATTGCTTAGATTGTAGCTGTTTACGGTACCGTCACTCATGAAAACTGCAATCTTGGCTATTTCATCACTGCCGTTAAAAGTCACCTCAAGGGCTGCAAGATCACCTGGGTTTTTAAGCTTAAGAACAAAGCTGCCCTCATCAGCAAAGCTTACCTCATAGCGCTCCCAAATACTGTCATCATTTGAGATTAAAAGTCCAAAAGGGGAGGCTGTCAGGACCTTGCTATTCATCACGGTTACCTGATTTACAAAAGGATCATAAAAACACAGACTGTCATCCTGCAAAAAGAGCACCGTTTCATCAGTGGCGGTAAAAAGCACGATTTGATCAGGCTTTTTCATCTGGACAAAGCCTTGGTTTTCTGCAACCAGATCGCCTTCCTTATTAAGCACCTCCTGGGTAAAATCAGCCCTCAATGAGGAAATTAAATCAAGCCTGCGTTTAAGATCCGCTGCAGGATCTGCTGCCACAGCAGTTCCTGCAAGACACAGCATCAAGACTGTAACAGGCCTTAGCAACCAACCCATAACCTTATCTTCCCCATTTTACAAGCTTATAAGCCTTTTAAGATCCCTGGTAAGTTTAGGCAACTTCAAAACCTAAAAAATTTGCTATTCAGGCAGCAGCACCCCTTCACGCTTTAACTGCTCGACAAGTCTTCTTGCCCTGGGATAGCCCACCCCAAGTTCCACCTGCACCAAGGATACCGGAGGATTTTTCTTATTTGTCATAATAAAATCCCTGACAAAGGCTGCTGCCTCATCAAAGCGCTTATCAAGCTTTGAGCCGTCGGCCTGCATGGAATCATCCCCCTCTTCTTCGGGAACTTCAGTTACCGATTCTACGTATTGGGGATCACCTAAATGATCATGCCATGCCTGCACTACCCTCTTGATATCTTCATTGGCAATAAACCCAGAATGCGCTCTTACGGCCTGGCCTCGCTGAACATCGGGGAATTTGAAGATCATATCGCCGTTGCCCAAAAGCTTTTCTGCCCCGTTTTCATCGAGGATCACCCTGGAATCAATGCCGTTTTGCACCGTAAAGGCAATTCTTGAGGGGATATTGGCCTTAATAACCGAAGTTACCACATCAGACCTTGGGGTCTGGGTTGCCAGAATCATATGAATGCCGGCAGCCCGGCCCTTTTGAGCCAGTCTTGCTATGGAAAGCTCAGGAGTATTGCCCCCCTTGCGGCCTTTGAACTGACTCATAAGATCCGCATACTCTTCAACGCAAATTACAATATAGGGCAGCTCCTTTAATTCCCCAGGTCTGGTACCGCCCATGGAAGCATCCCAGGAAGGATCATAAACTACCTCGCCGCGGGCTTTGTGCTGTCTTATCAGGGCATTGTACTCTTCAATTTTCACCACCTTAAAAAGCTTTAAAAGCTCATAGCGGCGCTCCATTTCCTCGACACACCAGTTAAGTGCCACGCCGGCTTTTTCCTCAACATCAGAAATCACCGGAGTCAAAAGATGGGGCAAATCCTCATAAAAACTTAATTCAACCCTCTTAGGATCTATGAGCACCAAACGCAGATGCTGCGGGGATAAGCGCATTAACAGGGAAATTAAAATTGCCTGCAGCCCTACTGATTTTCCTGATCCTGTAGTACCACAAATTAAAAGATGCGGGGCCTTGGCAAGGTTTACCACTACGGGAACCCCCTGGGCATTAACCCCAAGGCTTATGGGCAGGGCAGCGGTGCTGCTTTGATACTGCAAAGAGCGCAGCAAGGCCCCAAGATAAATGATCTTACGATCCCGGTTGGGAACTTCCACCCCCATGTAGGCAGTACCAGGGACCATATCGATAATGCGCAGAGTCTCAACCATAAGCTTGCGCCCAATATCAGGGGCCAAATTGCTTACCGTAGATGCCTTGACCCCAGGCTGGGTTTCCAGCTCATAACAGGTAACCACAGGACCTGCAAGATAGCCTGCAACCTTGGCTCTGGCATTGTATTCATTCAAATAGCGGTCAAGCAGTTCTGCCGTGGCATCACATTCTGCCTCATCAACTTCAAAGGCCAAGTCCTTGCAGTCAATTAAGGCAAGATCAGGAAGCCAGCCGTCATCATCCTGCAAAGGACAAGTAACCATAAAAGGAATTGGTTTGATATCAAAGCCTGCAGAATTTAACTTTCCTGAAGGTCCGCCCTGCCCCTGCTGTCCCTGAGTGTTGTCATAGGATCCCCTGCTGCCTGCAAAGCTTCCTGCAGAGTCTCCTGCAAAATTTTCCCCTGCAAAAATGCTTGGGGTACTTTGAAGGCCCTCCTGATACCCTGAGGCAGCACCTGATGCAGGTGCTAAAGGCTCTTCCTGCCTTCCTGAAGGTTCACCCCCGCTGCCATTGTTGTTATAAGTCAGCGCAGCATCACTATTAAAAGAACTAGAACCTCTTAGGGCAGTATTCAAGTTTTGTAGAGAGCTTTGCTGCTTTGCAAAAGAGGCAGACTCCTGTTCTGATGCTGCAGCAGGCTCGTCCTTTTGGACCTGGCTTTTAGGAGAGGTTAAAAGAGTTCTTTGGGCCTGCTCCAAATCCCTGCTTAAGGCTGCAAGATTTTCTTTCATCCTCCTTTCCATTTCAGCAGTAGACAAGGGGACCTTACCCTGCCCCTTATCATCTGAAGAACTGCCATAAGATTCATCAAAGCTTTGCTGCTGATTATGATGCTCATAGGGATCATCTTTTTCATCAGGCTCTTTGCTTCTGCCTGCCTGAGAGAACACCCCGCGTTCTGCGTTGCCGTAAAGTTTTCTGACATCCTGTTCAGAAATAGAGGGCTTGGGCCTTAGAGCATCCTTTGACTTTAAAAAGTTGCCGTTTTCCTGATAGGAAGGCTCTGCATCACGTCCAATGTCATGACCGCCGCCCTGCGACGGAGGAGGGCCTGAAAAATCACCTAAATCAAAAGAAACCGTGCCGGGGGCCGATCCGGCATTAAAATCAATGATGCGACCTTCATTATCCCCTGAAGTTTTAATATTCTCCTGTGATGACGAAGTCCTAAGATAAGACGGCCTGCTGTCATAATCTTCCTTGACCTCTTCTGTCCTTAAAGCATCAGAAGAACTGTTTTCAAAGGCAGGAGCATCCTTTAAGGATTCATCTTTTTGAGGCGGCGTTGCAGAACTTCTATTCCATGGGGTGGTAATAATGGTAGCAGCCTCATTGCCATTATCTTCAGGAGCATTACTATCATCCCCTGCCCTGGTGATAATAGTGGCAGTGCCAAACTCCCTATTATTGTCACTTTGGGGAACCAAAGGTTCTATTGGGGCATAGGGGCTTCTTGCATAGATGGGGGCATCATAATCGGCGCTTTGATGCTGGGAAGCTTCAGGGGAGCTGCCTTCTGATAGCATTTGACTGCCGTCAGTGCCTGTAGCAGTACCGCCGTTATTATTCTCATAAACGGCAGCTGCCCTGCTGTCAAGGTAGGCTGCCTCAGCCATAAAGGCCTGGGCCTCCTCATTGGTATCTTCACCTGCAAAGGCCCCCTGCCCTTGAGCACTCCCCTGCAGGTTATCCTGCCCTGCCATGGCAGCTGTCTTTTGCTCTTGACTCTTTGAGTCAAAGTCCTGCCCTGCTCTGCCGTCGGCACTGCCAAAATAAGGCTCTTTTGCAGCATCAAAGTTTCCTGTGCCCAAATCATCTCCAAATGAAGGCTCCTCCCTGTCAAAAAGGGCACTTTTGGGATCTTTGGGTTCATTTTTATGGCCTTTAGTCTGCCTCATTGAGGGGCTTTGGACGGCATCGTCAGCATTATCAGTCTTTGGGGATGAGAAGCTTGGAGCAAAGGGATCTTCTTTTGGCTTTTTAAGATCTTCGCTGTTATCCTCACCTTTTAGGGATCTTTGTTTAAGCACCAGGGAGGTTACCAGGGCACCGAGTTTTTCTGCAACAAAAACAGGACTTCTGCCTATTACCAAAAATACTCCGCCAAGGGCCAGTGTAAGGGCCGCAAGAGCAGTTACTGCAGGCGATGTCCAATCCTGCCCCGTTAAGGTAAAAAAGTCCCCCAAAACACCGCCGCCTCCTGTTCTTCCCAAAGAGAACAGCTTGGAGAAAATGACACTAAAACCTAAAATGCCAAAATCTATCCCCAGAATATAAAGACCTGCCCGGTAGAGGTTAAGCCTTCTTAGGCTTAAGGGGATCTTAGGAAGCGCAAAACCTAAATGAACTATGATCAGGGGAAAAAGATAGGTTACGGCACCAAAATAATCAAACAAAAACCCTTCAATACCGCCTTTTGAAGTCTCCAGGATCCTGCCTTCTCCTATAAAAAGCTCACCTGATATCGCAGCAGAGTCCGCCCCGGCACCGTATGAAAGCAGAAAGTAATAGCAGACAAGAGCCAGAATAAGTCCCAACGCCGCACATCCTGCCTTAAGAGTGCTGTCAAAAAGCGAACCTACTCTGAGACTGCGAAAAGACATCTCATCCTCCATGTCGGCGCAAATCTTGAAGTTTGCATATTGTGATAGTAGTAAGTGCCAAAAATCTGTTAAGGCAGAATCATAACATTATACAACCTATGTTGTCCCAAAATGGCGTCTTATCGGACCTGCAGGCTCTTGCAAACAAAATCCAGCCTTTTAAAATATCCTGACCTCACAGGAGAGCCGGTATGTTTGAAATTGCCCTTTATCGTCCACAGATGCCTGCCAATGCCGGGAATGTCATAAGACTTGCGGCTAACTTTGGGATAAGGTTGCATTTTATAGGCCCCTTGGATTTTTATCTTGATGATAAAAGGTTAAAAAGGGCAGGGCTTGATTATCATGAAATAGCCAATCTTACCTATCACATCAGCTATGAAGATTTTTTGGAAAAAGTAAATCCTGCAAGAATCATTGCCGCCACGGTGCAGGGGACGGTGACCCCTGACAGGTTTTCCTATCAAAAAGGTGATGTGCTGCTTTTTGGCCGGGAAACTTCAGGACTGCCCCCGCAAATTCTGGAGCAAATCCCCAAAAACCTTAAGATCCGTATTCCTATGGTAAGGCAGAGCAGATGTCTTAATCTTGCAAATTCTGCAGCCATCATAGCCTTTGAGGCCTGGAAGCATTTTGACTTTTATGGTGCAGCTTAAAGTTTTTCCTTGAAATTTGAAGCAAAAAATTCGAGTATTTTTCGCTTAAGTCCTATAATGTTAGGGCTTATGCGCCAAGGCTGTGTTTAGAGCGAAGCCTGCAAGTTTTGGAGGATCCTTTTTAGGTGCTGGATTTTTTAATAGAGTTTTTCACCGACTACGGCTATACGGCAGTTTTTGCGATCTTAATCCTGTGCGGTTTCGGCCTGCCTGTTCCTGAGGATATCACTTTAGTATCAGGAGGCGTAATCTCAGGACTGGATCTTGCAAATCCTCACTGGATGTGTGTAGTGGGTCTTGCCGGAGTCCTGGCAGGTGACAGCACCATGTTCCTTTTGGGCAGAATTTTCGGCTATAGGATTCAAAAAATTAAAATCTTCCGCAAAATCCTCCCGCCCAGGCGTTTTTCCCAAATTCAGCAAAAATTTAAAAAATACGGTTTGGGCCTGCTTTTTGTAGCCCGCTTTCTACCCGGACTGCGCTCCCCTATCTTCCTTGTCGCAGGCATGAGCAGAAGAATATCCTATTTTACCTTCATTATTATGGACGGTATTGCAGCACTGATTTCAGTACCCATCTGGGTCTATTTGGGCTTTTTCTTTGCAGATAACATGGATCTTCTGATCATCTACGTCAAGGATGTCCAAATGGCCATTTACCTTGGACTGGGACTGGTTATTGCAGTAGTACTCGTGCTTTATCTTAAACGTAAGTTCTTATCAAAGGTGAATGTCTTTTCAAGACTGGAAAACTTAGCTGCCCAAAAGAAAAAAACCGCAGGCGATGACATCACCGCAAGACTTCAGACCAAGCTTGCCAAAGAACTTCAGGAGCCTGTAGACAATAACAGCGGTCATGGCGCCGCTGCTGCCCCCGGCGCTTCCCAAAATCAGGAGCACAATGATAACAGCAGTATCACTTCAAAAAATTAGGGGCAGTACAATCCACAACTGACACTCCCCATGCCTAAAGGCGGGGAATTCTCGCTTCTCCCACCACAGCCCCCTGTTTTGTGCTTTCAGAAGGTCTTACATGATGTCCACGAGTGTAGATCTGGCACGTCCTGTCCTATGCAGAGAAAGGCATAATGAAACCTGCGACAACAGTTCAGCTAACATGCAGAC
>CAYNSI010000058.1:0-11680 GCA_964399665.1 uncultured Enterobacterales bacterium
AATGAGCAGCAAAAGGATGAAAACAGTTCGCCTTCGCAGCTGCGGGAGATCCTCCGTTTAGAGGAGATCTCTTTAACATAGGGGCAGCTTAACAAACTTGACGTTCGATGACCAAAAGATAAGAGCAGCCTCTTGACAAAATTTCAGGCAAATCAGCGGGATAAAGCTTAATCACTGTTAGACTCGTAAGCCGGATACAGTGTCCAGCCCCACTGATTGACTATGTAAAATTGAAAATGATGGAAGCAATGCATCTTCAATACATGTCTTATTAAGAATTGCACCCATAGGAAAAATTCAAATCATTGCTCTAAACGGCATGGATAGGCGGTTTCTACACTTCTGGGCTGCTAAAGACGGGTAAGAAGGAGCTCTGGGTTATATCCCTTGAAAAGCGCTTGGGAGTTAGTTCTAAGCTGTCTAAGTGCGATACTATCATGCAGATAGTACAAGAGGCAGGACCGCGAAATTTGAACTTGTATTTGTCGTGGATAAAAGACGCGTCTATATCGACCTGTTACATCTGCAGCATCTAATGTAGTGGTAAAGTTCCTTACGATGTCAAGGGCTAAATCGTGCAATCCCACCGGGGCTTAATGAAAAAAGCCAGTGCGGCTGTTATAATTGTCCCCTAATCTGTAACCTGGTTCATGGAATTTGGGCATGGCAGAACAATCCTGCATTAATCTTTTGGATCTTAGTATTGGCCAGCTTAAGGATTTTTTCGTTTCCTTAGGCGAGAAGCCTTTTCGTGCCGCACAAATCCTCAAATGGATCTATCAATGGGGCGTGACTGACTTTGCCAGTATGCACAATATTAACAAGGATTTGCGGGTAAGACTTAATAATGTCGCCCAAATTAAGGCACCTGAAATCCTCACGGAACAGCGTTCAACAGACGGTACCATCAAATGGGCCTTTGATGCAGGGTCTCATCAGGCTGTTGAAAGTGTGCTGATCCCCGAAGAAGGCCGCAATACCCTGTGTATCTCAACCCAGGTGGGCTGTCCTATAAAATGTGCCTTCTGCCGTACCGGTTATCAGGGCTTTTCGCGTAATTTAACTTTGTCCGAGATAATAGGTCAGGTTTTTGCAGTCAGTAAAAGAGTGGGTTTTAGGCGCAATGGCGGTGACAGGGCGGTTACCAACGTTGTGATGATGGGAATGGGAGAGCCGCTTTTAAATATCAAAAATGTTAAGGCGGCAGTAGAGATCCTGCTTGATGATAATGCCTTCGGGCTTTCAAAAAGAAGGGTGACTATTTCAACCTCGGGGGTGGTTCCGGTACTGGATGATATTGCAGGCAGGATTGATGTGGCTTTAGCCCTGTCACTGCATGCTGCCGATGATGAACTTAGAAATAAGCTGGTGCCCCTTAACAGGGCCCACAATATCAAAAGCGTCCTTGCATCCGTTAAAAACTATATTCAAAAAAGCAATGCCAACTGTGGTCGGGTTACCATTGAATACGTCCTTTTGGATCATGTAAACGATGATATGAAGGATGCAGAGGCCTTGTCGAAGCTTTTAAAGGACGTGCCCTGCAAGATTAATCTTATTCCCTTCAATGCCCATGATGCTGCATCAGGTTTTAAACGTCCCAGCAACAGTCGTATTGACAGGTTCAGCAAAGTGCTTATGGGTCACGGCTATACGGTGATCACAAGAAGTGAGCGCGGCGGTGATATTCTGGCAGCCTGCGGGCAGCTGGCAGGACAGGTGAATAGCAAATCCAGAGTTAATACACAGGTTCGGCTCATACCATGAACTCTTCAGATCAGGAAACAATACTGCCTGCAGGCTTGAAAAAGCGGGTGGAACCTCAAATAAGGGATCTTAGTAAGGCAGCAGAAAAACTGCAGCAAGACCCCTCTGCAGACCATGAAAAGATCTCCCCGGCTTTTGATGAATTAAATGGTTTAAGTTTGCAGCACAATCATGAGCGGGCACAAGAGCAAGAAAATTCTGCAGACTTTGGCACCATGGCTGATCCTAAGGCACAGCTTTCCTCAGGTTTGGGGGAGAACAGGGAAGCTTTTAATGGGCAGGAAGATCTTTTTGCAAAAGATCCCAATTTCTTATCAGGTGACAAAGCAGGTCTTGGAAAGGCTGCTAATGGTACCGTGGTGCCTCAGTATAAGGATGATGAAGTGCCCAATATGCCGGGGGCCATATTGTGTCATGCAAGAGAGCTTTTGGGACTGACGCAAAGTGACATTGCAGCCCGCCTGAAGCTTAGGGTCAATACCATTTCGGATATTGAGCATGACAGATTAAATCAGATGACGGCAGCCCCCTTTGTAAGAGGGCATCTTGAAAATTATGCCAAATTGGTCAACATCGACCCTAAGGTGGTTTTGGACCTTTACAATCAAAATGTCGCCGAGCTTTCAGAAAAGATTCATTTAAGTTCGGAAAACAGGCATAACAGCACCTTAAAATGGCTTGTTTATGGGTTTATCTTTGCTGCCATTGCCGTAGGACTTGCCATTAATTTCCTGATAAATGAACCTGCAGAAGATTATGAAAATGAGCCTCTTGTTATCGAGGAACCTGCCCCGATGCAAGAGCAGGAGTTTGTCTTTGAAGGATATTTGCAGGAGCCTTCTTCACAAGGAGGAGTCAGCCTTGCAGGTAAGGGAGCTGCCTTAGTGGTGGTTGATGAGAATACCCAAAGGGCGCAGGCCCAGGCCGAAGCTTTGGGAAATAACGATCCTGTCATGGAAGAAGATCCCCAGCCTAAGGCTGTTCATGCTTTAACCGTTGAAGGTCATGCAGCATCGGTAAATCCTGCAGATACTGCAGGTGACATTGAAGTTCCCGCCCCTGATGTTAATGCGAGGGAGCAGATAGTTGTTAACGGAAAGGAGCTGCCTGCTGCAGCTTCAAATTCCTTATCATCACAACAAGACAGCACGGTAGTTTCTTCGCGGGGGGAACCTAAGGCAGCAGAGCAGGATCCTCCTTTAAATACCAATGAGGCTGCAGCAGTACTTGATGATGTGTTGGTGGATATAAGCCCCAGGGCAAGACTTGAAGGACGAGAGGGGCTTGCTTCCATGAATCAGGCAGTCATTGAATTTTTATCAGAGGCTGCCATCAGAGTTACTGATTCAAGGGGCAAAATTTTAGCAGAAGGAAGTTATCAAAAAGGGGCGGCAGTGAAGGTTACGGGGATCCCGCCTCTTAATGTCAGTGTATCTGATACTACGGCTGTTTCGGTGTCTTATATGGGTGGGCGTATCATAGTTCCCAGCGCCCGTCAGGTTACCTTTGATCTGCCTGCTGATGAGAGACGCTAAATGGCAGGTTATAACACTCTTCTTCCAAGAAGAAAGTCAAGATCTCTTATGGTAGGGTCGGTGCAGGTGGGCGGGGATGCGCCCATTTCAGTGCAGTCAATGACTACTACCGATACCCGTGATGTTGAAGCTACTGCAGCTCAGATTAATGCCCTTGAGGATGCCGGGGCCGATATTGTCAGAGTTTCGGTTCCGGATGAGGACAGCGTTACAGGTTTGGAGCAGATAGTAACCAAGGTTAAGGTTCCTGTGGTTGCCGACATCCACTTTGATTACCGCATCGCCATAGCATGTGCTCAGAAGGGAGCTGCGGCACTGCGCATTAACCCCGGCAACATAGGTTCCAGGGAAAAAGTAGCCGCAGTGTGTCAGGCGGCCGCCGATCACGGCCTGCCTATCAGGGTGGGGGTAAATGCAGGCTCTCTTGATAAGGATCTTTTAAGAAAATACGGCCCTCCATGTCCTGAAGCCATGGTTGAGGCGGCATTGAGGGCAGCTGATATTCTTGAGTCTCACAATTTTAGGGATTATGCCTTCTCCGTTAAGGCCTCGGAGCTTTTTCTGTGCACGGCATCCTATGAGCTTTTAGCACAAAAAACCGATGCCCCCCTGCATCTTGGCATTACAGAGGCCGGGGGACTTTTAGGCGGTACCGTGCTTTCTGCCATTGGGATTTCCCACCTTTTAAGACAAGGGATTGGTGATACTTTGAGGGTGTCGCTGGCAGCTGATCCTGTAGAAGAGATCAAGGTAGGCTTTGCTATTTTAAAATCACTGCATTTAAGAAACCGTGGAATTGATCTTATTGCATGTCCTACCTGTGCCCGCCACGGCATTGACGTGGTAGGCATTGTATCTGAGCTTGAAAAACGCCTGCATTCTGTCAATGTTCCCCTGAAGGTTGCAGTTATGGGCTGTGTGGTCAATGGCCCTGGTGAGGCCAAAGGCTGTGACATTGCAGTATGCGGCATGAAAAATTCCCAGGCGGTGGTGTATGTTAAGGGTCAGAGCGCCGCGAAAATCCCCGCCGACAAGGTCTGCGACGTCCTTGAGAATATGGTAAAAAGTTACGCGCAAACTAACAAGATTTCATTTACGGGCATTGATAAAGCAGGGTAGAACATGGCCTTTAAGATCCAGGCAATACGGGGCATGAATGATTTGCTGCCTTCTGATACTTCTTTGTGGCAGCAGGTGGAAGATGTCTTAAGGCAGACTATGGCCTCTTTTGGCTACAGTGAAATCAGGATGCCGGTATTGGAGCATACTGCCCTTTTTTGCAGGGCCATAGGAGAGGTCACCGATGTGGTGGAAAAGGAAATGTATTCCTTTGAGGACCGCTCCCGTGACATGCTGTCACTGCGTCCTGAGGGTACTGCAGGATGTGTCAGGGCATGCCTTGAGCATAATCTTATCTATAATCAGGAGCAGAGGCTTTGGTATATGGGGCCCATGTTCCGTCATGAAAGACCGCAGAAGGGCCGTTACCGGCAGTTCCATCAACTTGGTGCGGAAATTTTCGGGCTTAAGGGGCCTGACATTGATGCTGAGATCATCATGTTAAGCAGCCTTTTGTGGCAGAAACTTAACCTTGAAGATGCCTTGACACTGGAACTTAATACCTTAGGAAGTGCCCAAGAGCGCAGGACTTATCGCAATGATTTGGTAGCCTTTTTACAGGATCATTATGACAGGCTCGATGAGGACTCCCAAAAAAGACTGCATACCAATCCTTTAAGGATCTTAGATTCCAAGGATGAAGGGGTAAAGGAGATCTTACAAAATGCCCCCTGTCTTATGGATTATCTTAAGGATGAGAGCTTAGCGCACTTTGAGGAACTTAAAGCTTTTTTGGATGCAGCAGGAATTAAGTACACCGTCAATCCAAGACTGGTAAGGGGGCTTGATTACTATAATCTTACCGTCTTTGAGTGGGTAACCAACGCCCTGGGAGCCCAGGGTACGGTGTTAGGCGGCGGCCGCTATGACGGCTTGGTAGAAGAACTTGGGGGTACTCCCACTCCTGCGGTAGGTTTTGGGCTAGGTCTTGAAAGACTGATGCTGCTTTTAGCTGCCCTTGAGAGAATAAAAGCACAGCCTGCTGTTGAGGTATATGTAGTAGGTTCCGGTCCTAATGCAGAGCTTTATCAGGCAAAAGTTGCCATGACCTTAAGAAAAGAGCTTTCCAGTGTTAAAATCATGAATCACTGCGGCGGTGGATCTTTTAAAAAGCAGTTTCGCAGAGCTGACAGGCTGGGAGCAAAGGTAGCCGTTATTGCAGGGGAAGAGGAAATTAAAAACTCTAGTGTTACCTTAAAGGATTTGGCAAATCAGCATAAAGAACAGCTCACAGTTCCCCTTAAGGAGGCAGCAGCTGCGGTTGCGGCCATGCTGGTAGAATAGAAGATCCCCTAATAAAGGATGTAAAAATGGATGTTTTAAGCGACGATCATGAAAGGGAAGAGGCCGTACGCAAGTGGTGGCGTGAATACTGGAAACCTATAGCCATAGGGATTTTTATTGCAGTAGCAGGGCTTATCGGCCTAAGGCAGTACCAGTCGTATATGCTGTCCTTACACCAGGAAAAGGCCCTTGAGGTATACCAACACCGTCTCAATCTTAATACCCAAGGGGCAGATGCTATAGCAGGTGCTCTGGAATTTATGAATGACAACCCTGATATTTTCGGGGCTGTGCTGGCCCTTGATATTGCAGCAGTTCAAATCCAAGCTGCAGATTATGAGGGGGCAGAGTCTACTATTGCCTTTGCAGGATCACACGGCGGGGATTTGATTGCTCCTGCTGCCCAGCTTACCTTAGCAAGATTAAAGTCACAAAAGGGTGATTTTGCAGGGGCAGAGGCGGTTTTAAACGGTTTTAATGATGATGCCTATGTTGTAGAGACCAAAGAGGCCTTAGGAGATGTTTATCTGGCATCAGGTGACAGGGGCAGGGCAAGAGAGGCTTATCTTATGGCAGTAAAAGAGGCTTTGGATCGCAATCTTGTCATTTCGCCTTTTTTACAGATGAAGGCGGACAGTGTAAACGTTCCGGGTGATCAGGGGGTTTACCGTCAGGTCATTGCCGAGGCTGATGCTGCCGTACTAACAGGGGATCTTCCTTAAAATCGATTGCTTTGGAAAAAGTTCCCTGCAATAGAGGATCCTAGTAGTTACAGGAATACATTATGAGATTTATGACCACTGCTTTCATTGCAGCAGCAGCTGCGCTTATCCTTGCATCCTGCTCAACTGAAGATCCCTATGCTCCGGTTGAAACCCTGGACATTGACAGCAAGTTTCGTCTTCAGACACTATGGTCGCGTTCCATAGGAGGAGGGGTTGGTGAATTCTATTCAGCACTGACTCCTGAGTTTGCATCAGGCACTATTTATGCCGCCTCCCGTAATGGCGATGTCTATGCCCTTAACGCTAAATCAGGCAGTACGGTTTGGAGAGTTGATTTAGACGATGAGGAAGAAAACGATCTGGTAAGATCCACAAGACTTTCAGGAGGGGTTGCAGCCTATGCCGGCAGAGTTGCCGTAGGTTCTGAAAACGGCTATGTCTATCTTTTAAATGCCATAGACGGCAGTTTACAGTGGAAGGCTTTTATCAGATCTGAAATTGTCTCAAAGCCGGTCTTTTCAAAAAGCGGTGCAACAGTATTCGTGCTTGACAACCGCGGCAGGGTCTCGGCCTTTGATGCTCAGGAAGGTCAGCTTAAGTGGGTTTCAGGAGATGCCCCCAATGTGCTGCGTTTAAGAGCCCAAAGCGGCATGGTGGCAGTAGGGGATGATTTTCTGGTCTTGGGGCAGTCAAACGGGCGGGTTTCGGTCCTTTTGCAGTCAACCGGTGCCATCGTAAATCAGCTTACTGTAGCTGAGATTTCAGGAGTTAATGCGCTTGAGCGTATCTCAGATATTACGGCAACCCCTGTTTTTGAAGACTCCACCATGTATGCTATCTCCTACAACGGGGGGCTTATTATCTATGATTTTGCCTCAAACAGGCTTATAGCACGTTTAATGTACAATTCAAGCCATGATCTGGATCTTGATGATACTTCAATAGTGTTAACCGATGATAATGGTCATGTTTACTGCATTAACCGCGCTGATTTTACCGAGCGCTGGGCCAATACCAGGTTAAGCTACCGCTCTGTTACCGCCCCGGTAATTTACGGTAACTATGTCGTGGTAGGCGATTATGAAGGTTACCTCTACTTTATGGACTTAAACAACGGCAGCATTGAAGGCATGTTTGGAATAGACAGCTCCGGGATCTATATCAAGCCCCTGCTTGCAGACGGCAATTTGTATGTATCCTCGCGTGACGGTGACATAGAATGTGTAAGCTACGACCCTTCAGGTCTTGCCTTCTCCAAGGAGGCAGCACGCAGAATGGCTTCAGACTATGCAGCTTTAGGCGTTGATTTAAGGGCTCCCGGGGTGGGGGACACTGGTATTTATGCTCCTGATGCCATCTCAGAGGCGGATCTTATGGCCCGCCGTGAGGCAGTTATAAGAGCTGCCAGGCAGGCTGAGGCAAGGCAAAGGGCATCGGAGGCTCAAATGCGTGAATATGAGCAGCGCCGCCGTGAATATGAACAGCGGATCCAAGAGGAGCGTGAACGTCTCTCAGGCTTCGGCATAGGACAATAACATAAAAAGAGCCTGACATCCTGCCTTTGGCCTGTGGGCAGGATAAGATGCATGCCAAAGCCCTCCGGAGGTTGTTGATGAAAGTAATTGCTCTGGTAGGCTGCCCCAATGTCGGCAAGTCTACGCTTTTTAACCGTCTTACCAAAACCCGTGATGCCTTAGTTGCCGATTTTCCCGGATTAACTCGGGATCGCAAATACGGCAGGGCGGTTTTTGACGGCCGCGAGTATATCGTGGTAGATACCGGCGGGATTAGTGATGATAAGGAGCAGTCCCAGGATTTAACCTCACGTATGACCGCTCAGGCCCTAGCTGCCATCAATGAAAGTGATTTGGTGCTTTTTTTGGTTGATGCCAGGGCGGGGCTTCTTCCGGGGGACTATCAGGCAGCCGAATATATTAGAAGATCAGGAAAGCCCTGCGCCGTGGTGGCAAATAAGATAGACGGGCTGGATCCTGATATTGCAGGCACTGAGTTTTACAGTTTGGGCCTTGGGGAGGTCCATCAAATAGCAGCAGCCCACGGCCGCGGGGTAACATCTCTGGTTGAAGATGTGATAGCTCCCGTTTTAAGGGAGGAAGGGCCCCTTGACAGCGATCCTTTACCTGACGAAAAAGACTCTTTTGATTATAAGAATTTTACGGTTGATGTATCAGCTCTTTACGATGATGTAGAGTTAAGGGATCATGACCTTAACGATTACCCTGAAGCTGATGAAGACAATACCTCTGACGACAGACTTCGTGAGGATATGGCAGAACCTGATGCCTTAAGTGATGGTGGAGGATCAGAAGAAGAATTTTTAAGTGCAATGCAGGGCAGTGCGGCACCTTTGAAAAAACGAGGCAAAAAAGTTCGTACTGACTGGGAAGAAGGCTACGACTTTTTAGGAAGCGTCCCCGTGGAGGTTAAAGGTGGGGGATTTTCGTACCATGGTTTAAAAAATACCGCTAAAGGCGGGGCAGGCATAAGCAGCGTCAGGGAGGAAGATGGCATTAGGGAGAAATCCTCTGAAAGCTGCGATGATAATCTGCCTGTAAATGAAGAGCAGGAGCACAGAAAGGTACAGCCTTTTGCAGATCTTCCCATAAAATTTGCCCTGGCAGGTAAACCCAATGTAGGTAAATCTACCCTTACCAATCGTCTTTTAGGTGAGGACAGGGTGGTAGTATGCGATATGCCCGGAACTACCCGTGACTCAATCTATATCCCCTTAGAAAGGGATGGCAGAAAATATATCGTAGTGGATACTGCCGGGGTAAGAAGGCGCAAAAAGGTAACTGAGGCCGTAGAGAAGTTTTCCATCGTCAAAACCTTAAAGGCGGTGGAAGATGCCAATGTCGTAGTCCTAATTATTGATGCTAAAGAACAGCTTTCCGATCAGGACTTATCTTTGCTAAGTTTTATCATTGATTCGGGCAGATCTTTGGTAATTGCCGTCAATAAATGGGACGGCCTTGATTTGGAATATAAAAAGGAGATCAAAAAACAGCTTGATCTGCGCTTAGGTTTTGTCGACTTTGCAAGAGTACATTTTATCTCAGCCCTGTACGGCACTGGAGTGGGCAACCTTTTTGATTCTATAAATGAGGCCTATGAGAGTGCTGTCACCAGGCATTCTTCTGCCGTGTTAAACCGGATTTTACAATCTGCTGTGGCAGAACACGAGCCTCCCGTTTCAGGCGGCAGGCGCATTAAGCTTAAATATGCCCATGCAGGAGGTTACAATCCGCCGCGTATCATAATTCACGGCAATAAGACAGGAAAGCTTCCTGACAGTTATAAGCGCTATCTCATCAACTGTTATCGCAAGTCCTTAAAGATTATGGGCACTCCGATACTGTTGGAGTTTAAGGAAGGCGAAAATCCCTATGCAGACAGGAAGCCTGCTCAAAAGCGGCTTACTCAATCCCAGATGAGGGCTGAAAGAAGACAGGCTCAAACCAAAAGAATGTGGGAACATGCTGCCAAAAAGAAGGCAGCCCAAAAGAAAAAACTTCTGGAAAAAGGTGCTGTATCAGGCATGGTTTTAAAAAAGACCGGCAAAAAGTCTTGAACAACTGCAAAGACCTTTGTTTTACAATAAGTTTTTATAAGATACCCAGACTTTTAATGCTTTTAGCTGCAGTCTTTACAAAAGCAAAAATTTAGATACAATGTTGCAGTTCAGTCACGGGGCACATCCCCGTTGGTCTCCTTGTCTGAAAGATTGACTGAAGTTTTCAGATTTTTACCGTAAGGGGCATTACATGCGTCACTACGAAATTGTTTTTTTGGTGCACCCGGATCAAAGCGATCAGGTGCAGGGAATGATCGAGCGTTATAAGAGCGAGATCGAAAAAACCGGCGGCAAGATCCACCGTCTTGAAGACTGGGGTCGTCGTCAGCTTGCCTATCAAATTCAAAAGCTTCACAAGGCTCACTACGTTTTAATGAATGTTGAGGCTGCCCAGGAAGCTGTTGACAATATTGAGAATAACTTCCGCTTCAACGATGCCGTAATAAGACATCTAATTATCCGTACCAAGGGGCCTGTTGTTGAGCAGTCTCCGATGATGAAGGTTCGTGAAGAGCGCAGATCCAGGGATGATGACGGGGAACGCCGTTTGCGCAGACCGGATTTGCAAGAAGAGGCCGAACCAGATGTTGAGCAGATGGCAGAGTAGAGGAGAACAGTAAATGGCACGTTATTTTCATCGTCGTAAATTCTGCCGCTTTACTGCAGAAGGGGTAGCGGAGATCGATTACAAAGATATTGCGCTGCTTAAAAATTATGTAACTGAATCGGGCAAGATTGTTCCAAGCCGTATCACCGGGACAAGCGCCAAGTATCAGCGTCAGCTGGCAACTGCCATAAAAAGGGCAAGATACCTGGCCCTGCTGCCTTACACTGATCTTCACAGCCGTTAACAGACCAAAAAGAGGAATTGCAAATGGAAGTCATTTTGCTTGATAAGATTGCTCATTTGGGCGGACTTGGTGATAAGGTCAAAGTGCGCAACGGCTATGCACGCAATTATCTTTTGCCGCAAAAAAAGGCCGTGAGGGCCACTAAGGAGAATATGG
The DNA here is from genome assembly GCA_964399665.1 of uncultured Enterobacterales bacterium. Taxonomy (GTDB): domain Bacteria; phylum Pseudomonadota; class Gammaproteobacteria; order Enterobacterales; family Succinivibrionaceae; genus Avisuccinivibrio_A. The sequence continues at coordinate 11,033 of CAYNSI010000058.1, forward strand.
CCAAGTTTGAGGCCGAGCGCGCCCAGCTGGAAGCCCGCATTGAAGCCGAGCTTAATGAAGCCAAGATCCGCGCAGCCAAGATTGAGGAAATTGGCACGGTAACTATTGCCGCCAATGCCGGAGATGAAGGCAAGCTCTTTGGTTCTGTGGGCACCCGCGATATAGCTGAAGCACTCACTGCTGCAGGTTGTGAGGTTCACAAAAGTGAAGTCCGCCTTCCTGAAGGTGTGCTGCGCTCAGTTGGAGAGTATGAGATCGCACTCTCTTTCCATGCTGATGTTAAGACCTCTGTGAAACTTGCTATTGTGGCAGCCTGATTAACAAAATAAGGGGGTATAGCTCAGTTGGGAGAGCGACTGAATCGCATTCAGTAGGTCATCGGTTCGATCCCGTTTACCTCCACCACTTAATAAATCCAGGCTATAAGCCTGGATTTTTGATATGCGCCAGCTGAACATCCTTCTGAAGTTGCAGTACCTGGGAGAGATCGAGAGGGCAGGGGATCGGCAAACACAGATCCCAATAAAGTACAGAGCTAATGATCAGGCTTCCTAAAGGGGTATGATCCGCTAACGTCTATATCGACCTGTTACGAACCTGTCGCGCAAGCTTAATCTGTCACTGCGCTTCTCCCCCAGGCTGGTACCT
>CAYNSI010000059.1:0-11598 GCA_964399665.1 uncultured Enterobacterales bacterium
ATTAAGTACTGCTAACTCCACTGACTGTTCCTTAAGCCCCGCAGGGGGCTTATTTTTTTAAGCGTTCGGCTTGTAAAAGCTCATCATGCTGGTGCAGCCTTGTCACAGGTTTTGACACACATCAGTGACCTGAGTCCTCTAAAGGTTCTGATTCCTGGTCTTTTTTATCAGAACTCATAGGATCCAACTCTGATGTCTGATTAGTCTGCCCGGATATCTCGTCAGGCAGACTGTTCTGCCCGGCATCGGGGTCGGGGTTATCAGGTGCAGCTTCCTCCCTTAATTTGCTGCTAAAGGAAGCACCATCATCAGGAGATGAATCCCCGTCGCCGGGAGTTTTTGCTGCAGCAGAAGCACTGGAAGGTGCGGATGGATAGGATGCCTCATCAGGTTCGGATTGATTTTCCTCCAAGCTGCCTTCCCCGGGATCCTTGGTAACATCCTTAGGATCATAGGATCCCCCGTCATCTTCCCCGCCTTCCTGCACAGCGCCTGTCTCCTGTGAGGTTACCCTGTCCTCTGATACAGTTTCTACCAGCTTTTCCTGTTGTGATGCCAGGCTGTCACCAAGTCCCGGGCGCTTTTGGCCCCTTTTTCTGGGAATGATTGAGAAAACAGGCTCGGTCAGGGTTCCTCCTGCCCTAAACAGGGTAATGCTGTCCTGAAGTCTTGAGATAAAGGTGGAGCTGCCTTTTAAACTTAAATCCTGTAAGTTCAGGCTGTGATTTACTGCAACCTTTGAAACTGGGAGCTCAAAATTTCCTTTAACCTGCACCTGCCCTTCGTTAATGCCTACATTAAGATCCAAATCAAAAATACCGCTGTCTTGATCAGCAAGGGCGCTTAAAAGGGTATTAAGATCGTAGTTTGCCGGTTTGTCAGACCCTCCGTTGATAAGATCCAGGCCGAATTTGGATATCAGAAGATTATCAGAGGTAATGGAGGCGCTGCCCGAAATAGTCTTTACCAGATCCTCAGGATCTCCGCCTCTTGCACTAAGGGAAATATCAGCATTGATCCTGCCTGCAAAAAGGTGATTGAAAAAACTCGAATTAAGAGAGGCTAAATCAAAATTATCTGCCAAAAAAAGCAGGTAGCTTTGAGCATTGGGATTTTTTGCCAGGGATGCAGACAGAGAGAAGATGGAGCCTTTGAGATTAATCTCGGGGGCAGAGACTGTAATCAGGTTATCGGTAATGGTTGCGATGATGGTGCCTTCTGATACCAAAAGATCCTGGATCAAAAGATTTTTGGCATTAAAGTTGATAAGTCCTGTTGGTTTTGCGTTGAGTCTGCCTTTTTTGACAGCAATTGATGAAACCCCCAAAGAGAGCTTTTCTGCTGAAATAGGCAGGAAGTTTAAGTAGGAGAGCAATTTAGCATTGGTAATTGCAGCCTCTGATATGGTGATCTCATATTCTTCGAGGATAGAGTCTGCAAGATCTGCAATCTTGCTTTTAAGCTCAAGTTTATTGTCACTTAGCATAAGCTTTTGTACATTAAGAGTCCTGTTGTCAGGATCAAGGCTTAAGGCAATTTGAGCGGCGCCGTCATTGAAGCTTCCTTTAAGATCAAGGAAAATTTCAGGATCTTCTGCCTTGATAACCCCTTCATTGTCAGTGAGGGTCAGCTCATATTCAGGATAGGAGATCTCAGCTATACGTCCTTTGAAACTTAAGGCAGGATTAAGATCAGGATCAACTCTTAGGGATTCATAGCTGCCGCTGACCCCTGAAAAAAGCATCTTTTCGCCAAAACTGCCTATAAAAACCTCCGTAAGATAGCCTTTTTTTGATTCAAGCGGAAAGGGGATCTTAGACAAGATATGGTTTCTTAGAACCATATTGGCAAGATTAAGCTCATCAAAGTCTAATTTCTGTTCCTTAATGTTATAACTGCCGCGGCCTGTTGCCGTGCCTCCTAAAATTGCAATATTAAGATCTTCTAATGCAAAACCATCCTTAATGGCGGTAAAGGAAAAGGTGAGATTTTTAAAGGGCAGATCTAGGAGGCTGCCTTCAGAGGCGCTTAGGGATCCTCTGGAAAAGTTTAAGGTGCCGTCGGCTAAACTTACGTCAAAAAGACGCAGATAGGTGTTGGTGCTCTTAAGCTCATCCTTGTTAAGGTTAAAGCCGTCTAAGCGCAATGATTTGAGGGCAGCGCCTTTTTGGCTTCCTTTTGCCACCGTGCTTTCAAGAAAGTCCTCAGGAAAGTCTGCTCCTCTAAGGTAGAGATCTTCAACTAATATGCGATCTTCTAACAGCAGGCTTAAAAGATCCATTTCAAGATAGCCTTCCTGCAGGGTATAGGTCTTATCCTGACTTTCAAAGCTTACGTTGGTGATTTTAAAGGTATCAGGGTATAAGGGAGAAAACTCGGCACTTTGGATGGTAACCTTACTTTCCGTAATAAAGCTTAAGGCGTCCTCAAGATAGGGTTTTACCCTGTCTCCGTTTACAAATACCAGCGCCAGCACTGCAAGAAAGCACAGGGCAAAAGCTATAACCGCCGCCGCTCTGACAAGGGGAGATGTCAGTACGCTTTCTTCCCTCCTGGACTTGTGATGGTATCGTAAAGCCATGTGCCATCCTAAAGATATTGTGGAAACCAGCGCCTGATAAGTTCTGCAGCAAGTTCAGGCCTTTGTTTTAAAATTTGTTCTGCACAGAACCTTGCAGGTTCAATTAAGGCAAAATCGCGCCCGGTATCTGCTGTTTTAAAGATATCAAATCCTGCCTGTTTTTCACCTACGATGTCCCCGGGGCCCCTTAAATTGAGATCTTCTGCGGCAATTTTAAAACCGTCTGTAGTTGCGCGCATAATGGCAAGCCTTTTTGCGGCAATTTCACTGCACTCTTGGCTGTTATACAGCAAAATGCAAAAAGAGGGTCTGCTGCCCCGGCCTACCCGGCCCCTTATCTGGTGCAGCTGTGCCAGCCCCAGAAGATGGCTGCCTTCTATTATCATAATGGAGGCATTTGGAACATCCACACCCACCTCAATTACCGTGGTTGCAACAAGTATTGAGATCTTATTGTCAAGAAACTGCTGCATTACCCCGTGTTTTTTATTGGGGGCAAGTCTGCCGTGAATAAGGCCGATGTTAGCTTCAGGAAGCAGTTTTTTAAGTGTCAAAAAGCGTTCTTCGGCACTCATGCCGCCTGGAAGGGTTTCTTCATCCTCAAGCCTGGGGCAGACCCAGTAAATCTGGGCACCTGATCTTAAGCTTACTCTTACCCTTTCTATGACCTCATCAATGCGGTCATCGCTAATTACCGCCGTAATGGTGGGAGTCCTGCCCTGAGGCATTTCATCGATGACAGAAACATCAAGATCCGAATACAGGGCAAGCTGCAGGGATCTTGGAATCGGGGTTGCAGTCATGGCAAGCTGATGTGGAGAAGATCCTGCAGGTGCTTTTTTTAACAGCAAAACCCGCTGATCGATACCGAAACGATGCTGTTCATCGATGATGCAAAGAGCAAGTTTATTGAAAACCACATCATCACTTACCAAAGCATGGGTGCCTGTTATCACTCCTGCTTGTCCTGATGCGGTATCCTCAAGGGCCTGCCGTCTTTCCTTGGCGCTAAGTTTTCCTGACAGCTGAACAACCTTGATGCCAAGGGGTTCTAACAGAGCTTTGGCGTTGATAAAGTGCTGTCTTGCAAGAAGCTCCGTAGGCGCCATGAGGGCACACTGCCATCCTTGTAAGGCAGCCTGCGCCGCTGCCATCAGGGCTACCAGGGTTTTGCCTGATCCTACATCACCCTGCAAAAGCCGCAGCATGGGTCTTTTGCCTGATAAATCATTGAGGATCTCTTGATAGGATTTAAGCTGTGCTGCAGTAGGAGAAAAAGGGAGAGCTGCTATGATCCTGGAAGTTATTAAGGGATCTTCTGACAAGCTGCAGGGGGCAATTTTGGCACTGCGCGCTCTTAAGGACATCAGGGAGATTTGATAGGAGACTATTTCTTCAAAGAAGATCCTAAGAAAGCAGGGTTGTTTTGCAAAATCGCTGTTATCTTCCAGCAGTTTGGGTTTTGGGTGGTGGCATTCTAATATCGCTTCGGTCAAGGTTATATTAAAGGGATTAAGCTCAGCAGGGATCAGCTCATGCATGGGGTGAAGTTTTAAAAACTTCAGGGCCTCGTCCACTGTGCGCCTCATGACATACTGTTTTATGCCTGAAGTAAGGTGGTATACCGGAGTTAGGGTATCTTCCATTGCAGCATTTTCGTGTGCTTTGAGGTGTTTAATTTCAGGCTGGGCCATGCTTTTGGAGTGCTGCCCGTAATACCATGCCATGCGCACCGTGCCGTAGGCTGCAATCCTGTCTCCAGGACTAAAGCGCTTTACCAGGCCTTCCCAATAATTAAAGTAGATAAGCTCAATGGTTTCATTGGAATCATCCAAGATGATGACCTTAAAAAATTTAGGCTTAACCTCGCTGGCCTTGACCACCCCTTCAATTAAGGCCGGAGTGCCGTCTTTAAGATCCCGGATTTTGGTAACGGTGGTTTTGTCTTCATAGCGAAAGGGCAGGTGCAAAAACAGATCAAAATAGGATATCAGCCCCTTGTCCCTTAATATTGAGGCATATTTGGGCCCTATCCCCCTGATGCCTGATACTGCGATACTGCGGTATGATATTGCAGGATTAGCTGTCATTGGCTGACCTCCTGCCTTTGATGATTTGAAAATGACGTCTTAAAGAATAAATGCCTATTACAACAAGGCAGCTTCCTGACAGCATAAACTGCAGTGAGATACTGGACAAATAGGCTATAGCTCCGCTTATCAGGGGGCCTGTCATGGCGCCGAACTGCCCTGCCATGGTCATCATGCCAAAGCCTCTGCCGCGAAACTGCGGCTTGGTACTTACACTTAAGGCTGCATTTAAGGAGGGCACAATACCTACTATAAAAAGTCCCATGAAGGCTGAGAGGATCAACAGGGCGGTTACCGAACCTGCAAAGGACTGTAAGAAAAGGAAGGTTCCTGCACCAAATAAGGCGGCTGACATGGCAAGGAAAAAGCCCTTGCTTTGTCCAAAAGATCCCCACCATGGTGAAGTAAGTGCTCCTATAAAAGGAGGAAGAGAGCAGGCAATGCCAGAGAGCAGTTCCACATTATTTTCAAACCCTCCTGCAAGCTGTGCCACATACAATGACAGCACAGGCTGAATAGCCACCATAACCGTGTTGAAGATAAAGAAAATTATCAAAAGCTCCCTTATTTTAAAATCCCTGAAGGCAAAACCAATATCCGCAAGAATACTTGATGATGCCGCATCCTTAACATTTTGCTCGTTTTTATCTGAGGGCATAAAAATGCAGACTATAAGCACCATGCAAAGCGCAACGCTTGCGATAAAAAAGGAGGCCCGGGGGCCAAAAAAGTGAGCCAGGGAGCCGCCTAACAGCGGACCGCTTACTGTTCCTATAAGTTGGGCCGACTGGAGCATTCCCAGGGATGGACCTAAACGGTCCTTGGGAGCTATGGAAGAGACCAGGGACAATATTGAAGGTAAAAAACCGGTGGCAAAGCCCTGCAGAAAACGCATGCCAAAAAGCTGCAGCGGCGTGGCTACCATCCCTCCTAAACTGTATGATATGCAAAGCATAGCAGCAGAGCGCACTGCCATGGCCTTCTGGCCTTTTTTATCGGCAAGCCTGCCCCACACCGGTGCTACCAGGCCGCCTACAAGAAAGCTTATGGAAAAAACTGCTGCTGCCCAAAGCTCAATGCTATCTTCGGATGCTCCAAGATCCAGAAGATAGATGGGCAGAAAGGGCACGCACATGGTGTAGCTTGCTGAGGTGAAGTAAATGCAGCAACAGTAGATATAAAGTTGGGTACGCCAGCTCATGGTATTACCGGTTTACTACAAAAGCTGCCTGATGATAATGGAGGCCCTGAATCTGCGGACCCGCTCCAAAATCTTGCGTACCGCCTCAGGATAGTCTTCCAGGGATTCTAATTCGGATGCTGCGGTAATCAGCTCAGCATGTCTTAGAATATGGTGCTTTTCATGGGTAAACTTTTCGAGCATCAGCCAGTTGGGATCATGAATGAGCAGCCCGTTTTCCAAATCCAGCTTCCAGGCCCTGGGATTGAGGTTATTGCCTGTTAACAAGGCAAAAGTATGGTCAACAAAGATCCCTTTTAAGTGATAGGAATTGGTGTCATGCTTCCACAGCATGACCTTGAGGGTGCCGTTTTTAATGTAATCCTCATGAGACTGCACAAAGGCCCTCAGGTTCATTTCATAGATGTAAGGTACGGCCCCTACTGCAGAAAAATTATCCTCTTCATGAATGAAAAAGTCATTGGCCGTCTTGTCCCCTACTACCAAGGTAATGTTTACCCCGCGCTCTAACGTGGCATCCAGCGCCTCGATGATCTTGCGCGGCGGATTAAAATAGGGGGTGCAGATAAAAAGCTCTCTTCTTGCTGCGGTGATGAGCCATAAAATGGTGCGGTTTAAATCATTGCCGCGCTTGCCCAGTCCTGCCAAGGGGGTGATCCCTATTTCATCCTTTTTGATCCTTGAGTGTTCGAAGACGTATTTTTGCTCGGTTAGGTGATGTCTTAAACTGCGCTGCTCATCGCGGATTTCTCGGATCCCCTTTACCTGACCCTGGGAGAAATCCTGTACTGCAAGATTAATGTGAAAGGCTGAGGTAGTATAGTTACAAAGACAATCGGCAAGCTCCTGCGAATGGATCTCATGGTAACGGTCCAGGCGATATCTGGTCCCCACTCCCAAATAGACATCATTGAAGCTGGCTCCTGAATACAGCACGGTATCATCAAAGACACAGCCTTTTAGGTGCATAACTCCGAAAATTTCCCGTTTTTTGACTGGAACCCCGTATATTGCAGGAGGATGCTGGCAGTTTTCAGCCATGTCGTAGTACAGTCCGGCATTGCCAATGCTTTTTTCACTGCCTATAAGACCGCGCTGGGCGCGGTGAAAATCGACATATACCATAATATGCAAAGAGGGATTTTTTTTCTGGGCTTCATAAAGGGCATTGAGGATCTCTCGTCCTGCCTTATCATCTTGAAGATAGAGCACGGTCATCATGATCCTTTTTTTGGCGCTGCCAATAAGTTCCAAGATCCGATTTCTAAAGCGCTCCGGCCTTTCGAGAATTTCGTAGTTTGAGGCCTTGACACTGATGGTCGGAAGCTGCTGCAACCTGCGCTGGCAGTACAGGGTAGTGGGGGTCGTTTTCTTAAACCAGCAGCGCATGAACACCTCTAAACTGCCGCGGTGGCGGTATTTAACCAGTTGATTTCCATTTCAGAAAGCGTAGTGCCGTTTTCCGTTATCACTTCCCTGACATGATCATGGAAAGTATTAAGCCAGTCACGTTCGCGCCCTGTAAGCATGTCCTTTATGATGAGTCTGTTATCAAAGGGGACACAGGTTAAGGGGGAAAAGCACAGCATATTTGCAAATCCCGGGGCAATACACTGCTCTACCACTACAAGATTCTCAAGGCGGATCCCAAACTCCCCTTCTTTATAGAAGCCGGGTTCAATGGATACTATCATCCCGGGTTCTAAGGGAACGGCAGACTGCCTGGTGGAAATTACCTGCGGTCCTTCATGGACACTTAAAAGATGGCCGACGCCGTGGCCGGTGCCATGAGCATAATCAATACCGTGATCCCACAGGGGGCGTCTTGCAATGGCATCAAGCTGCAAACCTGATGTGCCTTTGGGAAAGACGGCAGTTGCAAGGGCAATATGGGATTTTAATACCAGGGTATAAGCAAGGCGCATTTCATCGGTAATCTTAGGCGATACCATCACGGTTCTGGTGACATCGGTTGTTCCTTCGATATAGTGTGCTCCCGAATCAATAAGGTACAGGGCATCAAGTCCCAGAGCGCGGGGATTTTTGGCGTTTTGATGATTGTAATGACACATGGCAGCATTGGGACCTAAGGCTGAGATGGTGTCAAAGGAGGCTTCAAGATATTCCCCTTCCACTTTGCGGTAGGATGCTGCCTTTTCTGCCAGGACTGCCTCATCAATTCCCTCAAGGGAAGTATTTTTTGAAGAGTCTTTAGGATCTACACCAAGGTTTTCTGCAGTTTGAAAATCAAGCCATGCCAAAAAGCGGCACAGGGCAATGCCGTCTTTGATATGGGCTTTGCGCTCATTGTCAATTTCAATGACATTTTTTACGGCCTTAGGAAGCTCACAAAGCCCCAGTCCCTCGACTACCTTGGCACCGCCTTCGTGGAGGATCTTCAAGATCAGGGCATTGGTATTGTGAGGATCGACGAAGACAGTTGATGAGGAGGCGCACAGCCTTTCTAATACTTCATAAAAACGGTCTTCCTGGAAGATATCAAGGTGGCCGCAGTGGTTTTCAAGTTCACTTTCCATACCCTCTGTGAAGTGTTCCCTGTCAACGTACCATTCGATAACTTCATTGGCATAGGCCACCAGGCGGCAATTGACTACAGGAAGGTTTTTTCTGTCGCCTCCTCTGATATTAAGGAGCCAGCAGATGGATGCAGGATCACAGATTAAGGTCGCATCAATACCAAGCTTGCGCATTCTGTCTGCCAAATCGTGTCTTTTCTGCATGGCAGGACAGCCTGTATAGGAATCATCATAGATAAAGACAGGGGCGGTTACATTCTGGGGCCTGTCCTCCCAGATCTCATCTATAAGGGAGCATGACAGGGCCTTAAGCTCAATACCTGCTTTATCAAGATTTTTACTAAGCTTCAAATACTCATCATAGGAAATACTGCGAGCATCCACTCCTGCTGCAGCGCCTCTTGCAAGAAGATTTATTAAAAAGCAGGCAGGATTGACGGTTTTGATATTGTAGACATTGAAAATTTGAGGATCTGTCTGTTCTTTTGCCTGGATGGTATAGCGGCCGTCAACGAGGACGGCATTGGGGCAGGTGATTGTAACTTCCTTTTCTTCAAGATCTGTGCCTGTAACAGGTGAGTTTTGGGAAGGCACGGAACCTGTAAGGGCTTTTGGGTGGATCACCACTGCAAAACCTGCAGAACCTGTAAACCCCGTTAAAAAAGCCAGACGCTCACAGTTGTCATTAAGATTAGCAGACAAGTACTCATCATCGTGGGGGATGATGAGGGCATCAAGGTTATTTTGCTGCATCAAAGGATATAAATCTGCAAGGACGGCCTTGCGGTCCTTTTTTGATGCTGGATTTAAATCTTGTGCTGTCATAAAATCCATAATTTCCAAACTTTAAGGGATCTTACCATACCGGACGCGTTTTACCCCTGAAACAAACAGGCAAAGCAGTATTTAGGATGCGGTTTTCTTTGGCGCAAAATTAGGATTGGGCTATGATGTGCGGTACCGGGCTTTGGGCCCAGATCCTGGCTGGGAGCTTTTTATTTCATGACAGACAATGACTTTAATCCACTTTTAAATATTACGGGACTGCCTTTGTTCGGGGCAGTAAGGCCTGAACATGTTAAACCTGCGGTACAAAAGGCCGTGGATGAGGCAGTAAGGGTTATTAAGGAGGTTTGCAATCTTAATGGGGAGGAAAAACCCACCTGGGATAATGTGGCCTCTCCAATTGAAGAGGCAGAAGATCGCTTCTCAAAGATTTGGTCCGTGGTCTCCCATCTAAATGCCGTGGTCAATACCAGTGAGCTTCGTGAGGCCCATGATGAGTGTTTGCCTCTGGTTACAGATTATGCTTCCTTTGTAGGACAGTATAAGCCGCTTTTTGAGGCTTTAAGTGAGATCGCAGCAAGCGATGAGTTTTCCTTGTTCTCCCGTGCTCAGAGAAAGTCAGTTTTAAACTCGATTCGTGATTTTAAGCTCTCAGGCATAGATTTGCCGGAGGACAAGCAGCAGCGCTTCAGGGAAATTTCCGCGCGCCTTGCCAAACTGCAGTCTGACTTTGCCAATAATGTTCTTGATGCCACCCATTCTGTGGTCAAGCATGTTTCTGATGAAAAGGACGTTAGCGGCATTCCTGAAGGTGCTTTGCGCCTTGCTCGTCAAGAGGCCAGCAGGCGCGGTCTTGAAGGTTATGTGTTCACCCTGGATCTGCCATCGTATCTTCCGGTGCTCACTTATGCTAACAACAGGGAACTTAGAAAAGAGCTCTATGAAGCCTACAATACCAGAGCATCTGAACTTGGGCCTGATAAAGGCAAATATGACAATACCCAAAATATCGAAGAGATCCTCTCACTGCGTCATGAATTGGCACAGCTTTTGGGATTTGCAAGCTATGCCCACTATTCTTTGGCTACCAAGATGTGCAAAACCCCGGATGAGGTTATGGGGTTTTTAAATGATTTGGCGCAAAAGTCCAAACAGCAGGGATTAAGGGAAATTGCAAGACTTAGGGAATTTGCTGCATCAATGGGCCTTGAAGGTGTTTTAGAGCCCTGGGATGTGGCTTTTTATGCCGAAAAGTTAAAAAAACAAGAATATGACTATGATGCCGAGAGCCTAAGACCCTATTTCCCCGTCAATAAGGTTTTATCCGGGATTTTCGAGTGTGCCCGCCGCCTTTATAATATTTCCTTCAGGCCCCGATTCGGTGTTGATGTCTGGCATCCTGACGTGTCCTGCTACGATGTTTATGATGAATTTGGCTCCAGGATTGGCAGCTTTTTTGTAGATCTTTATGCCCGTGAAGGTAAAAGAGGCGGCGCCTGGATGGATGAATGCCAGTGCCGGCGCTACAGAAGTGACGGGGCTCTGCAGCTTCCTGTAGCCTACCTTATATGTAATTTTACCCCTCCTGTAGGGGATAGGCCTTCGCTGCTTACCCACGATGAGGTATTAACCTTATTCCATGAATTCGGCCACGGCCTAAATCAGCTTTTAACCCGCATAGACATAGCCGACGTTTCAGGCATCAGCGGCATCCCTTGGGATGCGGTGGAGCTTGCAAGTCAATTTCACGAAAATTTTGCCTGGCAGGAGGAAGTTTTAAACTTTTTGTCATCAAAGGAGGGAACCTCAGAGCCTCTTCCGCGTGAGAAGCTTGATGCCCTGATAGCAGCCCGCAATTTTGAATCAGCCATGGCCATGCTGCGCCAGCTTGAGTTTGCTATTTTTGACTTTAGGATCCATCTGGAATTTGATCCTAAAAAGGGCGGACGGGTTATGGAGATCTTAAATGAGGTAAAAAGTCAGGTGGCAGTAGTGCCCCAATATCAGAATGCCCGCTTCCCCAACTCTTTTTCTCACATATTCGCAGGAGGCTATGCCGCAGGCTACTACAGCTACAAGTATGCCGAAGTTCTGGCAGCTGATGCCTTCGGCCGCTTTGAGGAAGAGGGGATTTTAAATCCTAAGACAGGATCAGAGTTTAGGGACTGCATCCTGGCTGTGGGAGGATCTGTGGATCCTATGGATGCCTTTGCATCCTTTAGGGGAAGAAAGCCTAAAGTAGACGCGCTTTTAAAACAGTGCGGCATCAGTTATTAGTCTGTCCAAAGACTGTGTGGCAGCCCAACTTTTTTATCAGGGCAGGGGCTGCCGCCTCTCTTCCTGTACGCTCGCGGGGTTGTGACTTTCAGTCAAGCTCTGAGGAGCGCCAGAGTACGATTAGTG
>CAYNSI010000060.1:0-11522 GCA_964399665.1 uncultured Enterobacterales bacterium
TGTCTTTAACCGATGAACAGCTTGATAAGCTTAAAGGGCGATGACCCTAAAGAGGGCCGCCTCTTGCAAAAAATCTCCTGTCAAAATTTCAGGCAAATTAGCATCGCAAGCTTAATCACTGCTAGAATCTTAAGATGTACTAACTTGTATCATTACAACAAGTTCTTATTGGTCAGTAAGAGCCAGGCATTTGGGATCAAAGGCATACACTTCATTTAAAAATGCCCTGATTTCTGCAAAATAAGGATTTGACCCCTTAAGATCGCAAAGGCTTAAAAGTTCAGCCCTGGTGTCAGCTGACATCTTGTCAAGACCCTCATCCTGCACCGCCTTAATAATAAAGTTCAGCTTTGCATAACTTACTTCAAGAATCTTTGATGCATGTGACATGAAGTCTTCGTTTACAAGTGTCTTAGGTTTACCTTTCAAAACCGCGCTTAGCATCCGCAAAGGCAGTTCATTAAGGCAGCATTGATTCATGGGATTTGCAGCATAGCCGCAAAGGTAATTTAAAGTGCCGTCACGTCCTCCAACTGGTCTTAGGTGTAGAAAGCGGGAGATTTTTTTGCCGTCATTTACAGGATAATTATCCCAAAGATAGGGTTTGCGGCCTAAAAGTTTAGCAGCATATAAAAGATCCTCGGGGGTAATGACTGAAGACAGCACGGAATTTCCCGTCCAGAAAATGTCAATGTCTTTATCAATGTTCCTTAAATCTTCAAAATAGCTTTCTGGCCTGGGACCAAACAGGCGCTCCAAAATAGGATCAAGACAGTAATAGGTGGGGCAGAACAAAATTTTAAGGTTGGGGCAGGATCTTTTGACATCAGCTAAGATTTGTGCCTGAATGCTGCCAGATTTTGGGTCGGTTATTTTAAGATCATCAAATAACACCGCAAGGATATCAAGTTCAAGTTCATTGGCGTAAAGACTGCACAGCTCCAAAAAACGGGGAAGGTCATCTTTATAGTTTAAAGTAAGGTTCAAGGGGGTGATTCCAATGCCAAAAGCATAATTTTCCCTGTGGCAGTGTTGACCAAGATCTTTTAGCATCAGCATTTCCTCTTTACTTAAACCATTAAGGTAGCTTATGCGAAGATTTTTACATGCCTTGGGAGCAAAGATATAGGAATTAAAGTCGGCATCAGAAAGCGTGCTTATTATTTTTTTTCTATCTTCTGCACTAAAGATTCTGCCGTAAAATCCTTCAATAATGCTTAAGGGGAATTTGTTCATAATTTAAAAACATCTCGTGCAGAAAATAAGGTGACGGCAGTAAGACACCGCCGCCATAATGCTGCCTTTGGTGTTTTGTTGAATTCAACAAAATTGTGCAGCAAAAGGTCTGACCATCAGGTTTTTATAAAGGATCGTTTTGCTTTGCTTCTTTTACAGTGACAAGAGACTCTGGGACAGAGATCTCCTCAAATCTTACAATCTCCCTTAAGTAGGCTGAGTCTTGTTTTTCATTGACGATTACCATAACTGCTGTCACCACTTGTTTGGGGACTGCGCTGAGGGTATATTTGCTGTTAATCAGCCTGGTTTTGGCAGCTTCAAAAGCTTCATCTGCCATACTGTGATCTGGTGCAACATAAATTTCAATTATATACAGACAATCTTTAGTGCGGATGTACATGTCACTGCTTACTCTTGTAAATCTCTCCCCGACAATGCCATCCCGATCAAGAATGTTTACCCCTATTGCAAGGAGGGCACAGAAGTTTTCGGCATTTAAGGGTAGGTTACTTTTACAAGAGAATTCATTAATAATATTGTTGAGTATCTCTTTGAGAGCCGGAAAATCTTTGTTGCAAAGGGCAGTGTCTAACGGTTCGGCATAAGTATTTGTGTATGTATCGTAGTTAGCTGTCTTGGTAAGAAGGGTGCTTATATTTAAGGCAAAGGCCTCTTTGAACTCAGTGTTGGGAACACCAACACAAACTGTTGGGTAGCCGCCCCGGTATGCTTTTTTGACAGTGAGGTAGCCTGCATTATACAAAATGGCAAAATACGGGAAGTTTTCATCAGTAAGATGCTTGATTGACGGGGCAAAATCACCTTCACTGCTTGGCAAGCCATGATCCGGCTCTAAAATGTATGCAAGTTCACTGAACATATCTTCCTGCTCTTCCAAGTGTTTTAGGTAGGAAATCAGTATGGCAGGGTATGGTTCAATTTGCCGCCAGTAGTGTTTAAAACCTAAGCTTGGATCACCAAAGAAATTCATTACTGTCCAAGGGTTGTAAACTTTGGTCGTGACATGGTCGTCAAAGCAATAGCCGTCATAATGGTATTTGAGCTCATCCAAAACCTTTTGTCGGGTCCAGTTTTTATCAGGCTCTTTTTGTTTTAAAACCAAAGCCGCATTATCAATATAGTCCCCAAAACATGTCTCAAGCTCATCCTGGGTAATGCCGCACAAAGTTCCATACTCATAGTCAAAGGAAAGATTATCTACAATATTAAAGCCGGAGAAAATATCAAGCTTGTTAAATCGGGTACCTCCGGTCATAAAGATCAAGCGGAACTTGCTAAAGTGATTCTTTAAGTAAATGCAAAAGTGCTCGATGATGCTGCTGCGGCGGTCAAATTCTTCATAATCATCCAAAGCATGGATCATCGGGGCATCAAAGTCATCAATCAACAAAACCAGAGCATCGTATTTAAGTGACTCCAGAACATCGTCTAAGGCCCAGTCCCATTTTTTTGTATGATCAAGGGTAATACCGGCTGCGGCAAAAGCATAAGTTAGATGTTCGGCAAACTTTTGATTAAAATCTTCAGTTTTATCAAGCGCACTAATTTTGCTGAACTCAAGCCTGACAACTTGATAAGTATGATCATTCCACAGGTTTTCGCGCTCAAGCTTGAGACCTTTAAATTTTTCGGTGCCGTTGGCAAAGAGCTCATGGAGGGTGGAAATCAGGAGTGTTTTACCAAAGCGGGGAGGACGGGAAAAAAAGTAGCATCTGCAATACCTTGCAATAGCTGCTACTAAATCAGTTTTATCGACATACAACAACTTGTTATCAATTATATCGGCAAAGCTTGAATGGCCTATCGTTAGGGCATTTTCTAACGAAGTTTGAGCAGGTGTTGTCATTTTAATCTCCTTTGTTTTGAGGTTTCATCTTAGCACAAACAAAGGTTCTTACGCCCCATCATTACGTCCTGTGATTCTACAAGAGTAAGGGGTACACCGCTAATTTGTCTGGAGTTTTGGATAGCTTCTAAATTTCAAACCTGTGAGGAACTATTTGCTAAAATTTGAGCCAAAGACCAAATTTGAATAAACATTAACAAGAATTTTGACAAGAGATCTTTTGCAGCGCAGGCTGTGCTTATCTTTTGGTGTCATCGGTCTTTAAGCTTAGCATGTTCATCTTGAGTAAAAGACAGCTCATCTAAAACGGACGATCTCCTGCAGCAGCGAAGGCGTTTTTTGCATTTTCTTTTGCCGTCTTTGATGTGCAAATCGGCACGTCCTTTGGCAGATTGTATTTGTTGCATGCCCTCATAACTAAACCCGGGCAAACACAATGCTCTTGCAAAAAACTTAGGTACTGTCACAATGGAATGGGTGCTTTTTTAAATTCAAGGAGCAGTTATGGAAGCTTTGGAGACTCTGTTTACCCATCAGTCTATACGAAATTACCTTGATAAAGAAATAGAGCTTGAGAAAATCAACAACATCAAACAGGCTGTAAGTCAATGTTCCAGCACCTGTTTTTATCAGCTCGTTACCGTCATTAGGGTAACTGATCGCAGCAAAATCAGCCGTATTGGAGAGATCTCAGGCGGCACTATGAAGTTGGGCCAAGCGCCGGAACTGTGGTTTTTCTGTATGGATTTTACCAGGCTTGTTAAAGTTGGCGGACTAAAGATGCCAATTCCTTTTGATCTTTTCTTTGCAGGATTGAATGATACCGGCATTTGCGTTGAGGCAGCCCTTGTTGCAGCAGAAAGCCAGGGATTGTCCGCTGTGATCTTAGGCGGATTTAAGAGCGGTTTAAAAGAGGTGTGCTCCATCTTAAAACTCCCCAAGGGAGCCGCTCCTGCTGTAGCCTTATGCATAGGCTACGGCGATGATGCCTATCGTGAAGCGCAAAAACCGCGCATGCCTAAATCCTGGACTTTTATGGACAATGAATATCATGATGATTTTAATGAAAAGGATTTTCTTGCCTATGATGAAAAAATGCGCTCTTATTACAGCAGCAGAAAGCACAATCCCAGAGATATGACCTGGTCTGCTGACGTATCAAAGCGCTTAAGCTCTCAGGGGGCATTAAGCAAACTTATTGGAGTATATGAAGAACAGGGGTTTTCGTTCAAGTAGGGCAGGGGTTTTCATTCCAGCATGGTTTTGAAAAATGCAAAAAAAAGAGACTTTTCAACCATGCAGGATCCTATCAGGAATTTTGTTTGCAAAAAACAATAAAACCTTGTTAACTTAGGCTGTCTTGACCTTAATTGATCTGAGAACTTAGTAGAGTTTCCTGCCCTCTTTAATGCGGCGATTTATCCGCCTGCACGGATTTTAAGGCCGGCATTTTTTAGTCTTGTAACATGTTCCCGCTGCCTGTGCGTTGTGCAAAGCGGCTGGGGCTTCTTACTCAAGTGTTCTTCACTATAGCAGCGAACTTCCCCGTGTGTCCTGCGGCTGCTAACCCGGCGAAATAACATTTGTTTTTAAGGCACTAAAATTGCCCCTTTGCAAATTACAAAGCCGTCCTCCTTAGGGTGTAAATGGGCACTGCAGGTAAATTTCATCCTTAAATCATCAGATCACTCATTAGGGATAATGATCACAGTTTTTCGGATTTTGACACTGTAGAATTTTGTCCGTGTTTTGTGCCCGTATGCTGTCCCAAGCATAAATTTTACAGAGGTTAAAGATAAGTTTATGGGAAAAATTTATATTACTGACTGTGATCATGCCAATATCAATGAGGAAAGCGAAGTCTTCAACAATGCCGGTGTTGAATTTGAGCTGGTGCAGTGCAAGACAGAAGATGATTTAATTGCCAACTGCAAAGATGCCGTCTCAGTCTGCAACCAGTATGCTCCATTTACTGAAAAAGTCTTCAAGGAGCTTAAGGAGTTAAAGACCATAGTCCGCTATGGTGTCGGTGTGGACAATGTTGATCTCAAAGCTGCATCCGCTGCCGGGGTAAAGGTTTGCAATGTTCCTGACTACGGAACCTTTGAAGTTGCTGATCATGCCCTTGCTCTGATGATGGATTTGTGCCGCAAAATCTCTGCTGCCGACAGGTTTGTCAAGGACGGGGTTTGGGATTATGTCAAGGTTGCCCCCGTTGCTCGTCTTTCAACTGTGACTGTGGGACTTATCGGTTTAGGTCGCATAGGTGTTGCCTTTGCCCAAAGAGTTAAGGTCTTAGGATGCAAGGTCATAGGATATGATGTTTATACCAAACACATCGCATCTGATCCTGAGCTTTCCTTTATAGAAGTAAAAAGCCTTGATGAAGTCCTCTCACAGTCCGATATTATCTCCCTGCACTGCGGCCTTAATGCCGACAATGCCAAGATGATGAATAAGACGGCTTTTGCGAAGATGAAGAAGGGGGCTATGCTTATTAATGTTGCAAGAGGCGGTCTTATTGATGAGAACGATTTGGCTGAGGCTTTAAAGTCAGGCCAGGTGGGGGCTGCTGGAATCGATGTTGCAACCAAAGAGCCTCTTCCGATGGACAACCCGCTGCGCCAGGCGCCCAACATTACCATCACTCCCCATATGGCATGGTATTCAGTCCAGTCATCACTGGATTTAAAGCGCAAATGTGCCGAAGAGGCATTGCGGGGCTTTAAGGGAGAACCATTGCGCTGCCCTGTCAATTAATTTAAGCATACCAAATGATATCCTCACTTATGCCTCCAATTTTTGTGGAGGCTTTTTTCTTTTCAGCTCAGGCAATCCTCAAAGGGTGCAGGGCTTTGCAGAGAGGCTGTAAGCTCTTCGTAATTTGCCCTGATATCATCTTGACTTAGTTCAAAATCAAGCAGCATGTCAGCTTTTGACAGGGGCAGGCTGTTTTTTATGGTACTTTGCAGAACCTGATTTGCACTTTGTGGCGTCATGGGACTTATTACTTTCAGATCCAAATTAAGAAGCGGCCGGTGCTGATTTAGAGGGTCTAAATCTTGTGAGGTGATCTTAAAAGGCAGAAGAAAAGACTGCATGAACCTAAAGGGGAGATCATTGTTAAGCTCAAGATTAAATACTTCACCTGTTATTTGAAGCATATTCCTGATGTAAAAATTAAAGAAGATCCCACCTGTTAAGGTCACATTATGATCAAAGGTAAGATGACAGTAGCAAAGGTAAATGGTAGGTACCAGCTCTTTTGTCGCAAGGGCAGCTGCTATGTCATCAGGGTGCAGTCTAATGGAAAAGGCAGGGGATTTTAGGAAGCATTTACCATTAGAGCTTCTAACCAGCGACAGCTGCTCAATGGAGCCGCTTGCTCTTCTGTGATAGAAAAGCACCGAACCTCTGCCCTCAAAGCAGGGGGAACTTTCATCACAAACCCTTTTGTGTTCCCACAAATTCGACTTATCAGAAAGTCTTTTGCAAAGTTCAAACAGGGCATCATGATCTGTGAACAATCTTGCTGCAAAGGATTTTTGATCTAAAAGATCCTCCTGCAGCAGCCTTGAGGATATGGTTTCATCATCGGCAAAATAGGGGGTTGCATGAGCAATATCTGATAAAAATCTTTGGTAATACCAGGTATTGGCATTAAAAGTTTGCGATAAAAAGGATGAGGTACCAAATTTTTCCGGATAAAAAGCGCTGAGAGCTTTTTTCTCGGAATCATAAAGGATCCCCTGAAATCTTGTGAGGCTCTGCTCTACGTCAGTTCTGTCAAGGGGCCTTAGGGTATCAAGATAATGCATGGCATATTTTCTGGGGCTGAAGATAATTCTCCCCCTTTGGTAAGTTGCTGCAGGATTTCTTGCTGCCAATAAAAATCCTGACGGTACGGTGGCATTGTTAGGATTGATGCTGGTGCAGGAGAGGATTGGATTTGCCTTGTGCCCTGCAATTGCCCCTGTCATGGAAGATAAAATGGTGGCAGCAATAAGCTCAGGATGATTTTCAAAGCCGCCGTGATTGGCACAAAACAGCATGCGCGGTGTTTTAAAGGCCTCCTTGAGATCTTCAGGATCAGCATCAGGATAGTGATTCAGAATATTGTTGACAAACTCCTCTATAAATCTTTGGCTTGGTATGGTGCCCTGAGAAGTAAAATTTTTATAGTAATTTTCGATGGTTTCATCGGCGAATCTGTCACAAAACTCCCTGATGTGAGGTTTGACAAAATCATCAAGCATCTAAGGGCTCCTTATGACGGGCATAAGTTTGGCTTATAAAAAAGGCCAGGGCGCAGCAGGCAACTGCCAGAGCAAGATATGAAAAGTTTGCTGATGCCCCTGAAGTCATAATAGCGGCAACTATCAGGGGGCCTAAGATTTGACCTATTCTCAGGCTGCAGTCAAGAAGCTTCACTGCCACAGTCTGGCTCTGATTTTTGGCAACTTTTAATCCGGCAATAAAGGCAGGTTGTCCTCCTTCATTGACTGCACCTGAAATGCCCAGCAGGATCATGGCAACAATTGAAGCAGCGATAATATTGGGAATTTCAAAGGCTATGGGCACCAGGGCCGAGAAAACCAGGGCAGCAGTCAGAATGAGGTGCTTGTGTTTGGTCTTATCGAGGATCCTGCCGATTTTAGGACCAAGCAGGATGATAAGGAAGGCGTACAGGAAGTTTAGCTGGCCGACGGCTGAAGCGCCAAGGCCGTTTTCCTGGATGATAACCGGCAGAAAGAAATTGAAAAATCCTATTCCAATCATTGCATAAGGCAAAACCTGGAATAAAAACAAGGAAATGCTTTGAAGATCTTTTAAGAATGATGCAACAGTAGTAAAGACTCTCCTGGTGTCGGCAAATGAAAAATGCTGCTCTGCTACGTTGGAGGACACCCTGTTTTTCATTAAATAAAGCAGGATTACAAGGTTAATAAGTGACCCTATGGAAGCAATTAAGAAGGTGGTTTCAGGATTTATGGTATCGGCAATCATGCCTCCTGCTGCAATGCTGCACAGCACTCCGGAAAAGAGTCCTGACATGCATCCTGCCATGCCCTCACTTCTGTTGCGATCATCGGTATTGCTCATAACACACAATTGACAGCCTAAAATAATGCCGCCGTAGGCGAGGCCGTAACAGAATCTACCTGCAAGAAAACTTACGGCATTAAAGGAGATAAAACTCAAGGCCATGCCCAGGGTCATCAGCATCAGGCTTGATGTCAGCACTTTTTTCCAGTTTGAAAACAGTTGGTCCAAAAAAAGAATCATAAAAGAGCTTATGGCAATGCCGGACATTTCCGTTGATACTGCAAGACTTTTTACCATTTCAGGAGTAAGGAAACTTAATTGTTCAGCATAGCGGCCCATGACCACCGGGACAATGCTTACCGGAAGATAAGTGGCCAGGACCAAAAGGAAACAAATGGGTCTTATAAGAGCAGGCTCAAAGGGGATTTTGTCTGTTGCGCCGGCGTGGCGGTTAAGCTCCAGCTTTAAAAGTGTCGACAGCTCATAAGTTAGGATAATCGAAATAAAAAACAGGGTTAAAAGCTGCAGTCCAAGATTGGTAAAAACAGTATAGTCAATCTTAGTAGACAGCACAACAAGGCCTATGATACCTTCTCTGCCGATAATAGGAAGGGAGTTTCCTGTTTTAAGATCATCCCCCAAAAGATAGCTGTTATCTGGAGTTCTTAAGGAAATTTTATCAATAAATGCCACTTGCTCTTTTATGCTTTCAAAGTAGCTGTCAATTCCGCTGGTTTCATTCAGGTTAATCCCCAGTCTTGCTATATGTACAAAATCCTTATTGATGGTATTAACGACAGCAAATTCAAGGGATCTGTTGTAGTCGGCAATTTGTTCTGTGACATTGGGTGCTAAAAAGCCTAAGACTAGAAGCTGGGAGAGAAAAAATGGCAGTAAAAAACTTTTAAACCTGGAAAATGAGGAGTTGTCGGAAACATCATCCTGTTCTTTGAGTCTGCGCTTTTGAAGTTCTAATTGCGAGTAAACAAAAAAGGAGGCGAAAATAAAGATTGACAGCACCAAAGCTATGGCAAGTTTGAAAAAAAGCTCATGTCTTTGGGCATCGCTTAAGCTGCTGTTGCTGTCATCTCCTATGGCAGCCAGAACATAACCTGCATTATCCCCCCTGATGTCAAAAAAAGGCGCACTTTGGTAGGTAAGCTCTCCTATGGTAAGAGCTCCGCCCCTCCGGTTTAATTCACTTATATTAACAATGTCGATGTTATAAAGAGTATTTCCTGCAACAAGATTGCCTGATGCATCAACAACAAAGGCATCAGCAGCTCTGCTTATCATCTTAAGATCATAAAGATCAGATACCGCTCCGGTATAATTTTGCACATGACGCCCCATGGAGGTAACACTGTTGATCTTTTGTGCGGTTCCGTTGATATGTAACTGCAGTAAATCCCCGGCACTGTTTACCCTGTAGTCATGGTATGCCGACAGTATGAGGGCGATAAAGAAGATCTGCGATAGGGCAAATACCGCAAGCATGGCAAAAAGCCTTGGATTTAAAAGATGTTTTAATATGGATTTCATTGGTGTTGAAATGTTAAAAGCTACAAAAATATATGGCAAAACTGCAAAGCGTAACGCCTTGCAAAATCTCACTTTTTGCTGGGGATCCCAGTTATTCTAAAGCAAAGGCATCCGACTTTCATTTTATAAATCAATTAGTAACGGGCAAATGTGTCATCTTTAAGGTACACCTTTTGCCATATCAAAATTATTTTTACAGGGAACTTATTGCAGTAAAAAACTCTTTTAATTATACCTTGATAAGTCTAAACTTGCATGCATGAAAAAAAGTGCCCTAAGAGTTTACATCTTAAAGATTCTCAAAGATTCTTTTATATTTCTTATAATAAGTTTCCTGTTATTTACTGCAAATCCTCTTCAGGCTGACACAGGCAGTACGGCAGCAAGGTGCCCCTACCATTCCTATAAGGTTGCAGTTTTTCAGGCAGGATCTTATACGGATTATCAAAAAGTCTTTATTCAAACTGTCATTGCGCTTCAAAACAAGGGTCTGCTGTCAGGAGCTCCTTTTACAAGCACCTTTATTCATGATCAGGATAATAATTTTCAACGTCTTGCAAAGGATACGGCAGGGGGCTGTATAGAGTTTTTAAGCGACGGACTTTATAACGGCAGCTGGGATAGTGACTTAATTTCGGTCCTTGCAGATGATCTTAAAACCAGGGTAATAGAGCATGGTGATGTTGACATGATCTGGGCCTTGGGGACCGTGGCAGGACGGCTTTTTGCAGACGGATCTTTGGATATTCCTGTTTTGGTAATGACCCCCACCGATCCTGAAAGCTCAGGGATTATAGGTCCTGGGAACTTCTCCGGCAGGCCGAATGTTCATGTTCAAAAGGAAGTTAACCGTTACAACTCTGAACTGAGGCTGTTTTACAATATCTTCAAGTTTGGCAATCTTGGGATCATCATTGACAGTGATGATGATAATCTGCCGGGCCAGGCTGTCCCCGTTATCAGGGAACTGGCATCAGAGCTTAATTTTAAGGTGACAGAGTGCCGCGGTGAGGTCATAGGAAGCGATGTTAAGCGCACTCAGGCAGAATTTTCCCGCTGTGTCAGGCAGCTTGCTGATAATACCGATGTTGAGGCAGTTTACATTCCCATGGGCAACGGGGCCTCATCAAGCGATTTTTACTCACAAATAAAGCCCCTGATAGAACGGAAGATCCCCACTTTTTCCCAAAGCGGCGAAGCTGAAGTTATGATGGGCGCTTTAATGGCACTTTCCAATGCTGATTTACAGGCTTCAGGAGAATTTGAGGCTGATGTCATAGAAGCAGTGGTAAAAGGGCGCAAACCAGAAGAACTGTCCCAGTATTACTATGCCCCCCTGATGCTGTGCCTTAACCTGGAGACTGCAAGGGCTCTTGATTTTAAGCCTGATTTTAGTCTTTTGAGGGTTGTCGATCTGGTTTATGAAGGCACTCAAAAAGGAGCGTCTAACTGAAAAAAGATACGGTTCACGAAGCTGCACCTGCACTGATGCAGCTTATGCTGCTAATTTGCCTGAAATTTAGTCAGGAGATCTTTTGCGCTTAAGGAGCTTATCTTTTGGTAACAGGTCGGTGTACATGTCCTTCACAACCTTATGTGTTATTAGCGAAGATGGCAGCACAGATCTCAATGTACACCGCAAATGATCTGCCCCCTGCTAAAGTTATGTTGAATTTAACATAACCAAGGCGGGGTGGTGGATCTGCTAACGTCTATATCGACCTGTTACTTTATCGCGGTCTGGTACTAACTTTACTTCAATGTTTTAGCGATATTTACCGCCTTTGATGTGCAAATCGGCACGTCCTTTGGCAGATTGTACTTCTCT
>CAYNSI010000061.1:0-5366 GCA_964399665.1 uncultured Enterobacterales bacterium
AAGTTCCACATAATACGCAGGCTGATCTTATTCTTTACCCGGGTTTAGTGACCCAAAAGTGTAGAAACCGCCTATCCATGCTGTTTATAGCAATGATTTGAATTTTTTCTATGGGTGCAATTCTTAATAAGACGTGTATTGAAGATGCATTGCTTCCATCATTTTCAATTTTACATAGTCAATCAGCTGGTCATTGGACACTGTATGCAGTTTGAGTGTGCGCTTTGCTATTCCCAGTGTGCCGCGACCTGGCAGGGGTTCAAGTCCTGCGGCTCTTAAAATGACGGCAGTGTCGTCTTCATTTTCTATGCGTTCATAAGATACGGACTGCCAAGCCCTGTCTTTATTTTCATGATCTTGGATGTCGCTTTCATAGCTTCCTTTTTCCGTATGCCTGGGCGCATAATCTTCGGTATCTTCTATGCCGGTGAAAAACTTGGTGCCATCATAGGTGCCGTCTCCGTATATCAGCATTTTGGCCCTATTAAGACCTTTAATGATCCTCATCACGGACATATTATGATCCCCAAGTTCAATCTTTTCCTGCAGTGACTTTAACAGCTGCATCTTCCTTAGGATATTGTAAGGGGATCTACATCAATGGCAAAACGCACCCCGGGCGGAATGCCAAGTTCCCTGGTGATTTTGACTACCGCATCAAGAAGAGTTCTTCTTAAAACACGGTTTGGAGAAGTGACAACAATGTGAAAGTGGTGCCTTTTGTGTCTTTTTTCCATCTTATCCGGCAGCACTGGGGAAATTTCATGATCCTTGCATTGGGGCAGGTTTTTGATCTTGGAGAGGATATTAAGCAGAAAATGATGAGCCATGTCTCTTTCCTCGGCATTGGTATTAATGACAGCCTGAAAGGTAAAAGGCGGCAGTTTAAGCTCTGCTCTCATGGTAAGCAGATGTTTGGCAACATCAAAGTAGGGCCGCTTTAGCTCAATTAAATCATAAATTAAAAAGTTTTCAGGATGATGGGTTTGAATAATGACCCCGCCGCGTTTTAAGGCTCTGCCGGCACGGCCTGAAACCTGGGTTAAAAGCTGGGCGGTAAACTCAAGGGATCTAAAATCATCAGAGTATATGCCTGAGTCTATATCTATGATTCCAACCAGCGTAACATCAGGAAAGTCATGGCCTTTGGCAATCATCTGGGTGCCAATTAAAATACAGCTTCTGCCCGATTTGATGCGCTCTAATTTGGCTTCAAGCTCCTCGCGGCTTTTTACGGTATCCCTGTCAATACGCTCAATCGGTACATCAGGATAGCGGCTTTGTAGAAATTCCTCCACCTGCTCGGTACCAAACCCTGTTTCCAAAAGTTCATTGTGATTACACTGCGGACAGACCCTGACAAGAGGCTCCTTGTGATTGCAGACATGGCAGATTAGGGCATTTTCCATGCGGTGCACGGTAAGGACATTGTCACAATTAGGACAGATAAAGACTTTGCCGCAGCGGTGGCAGAAAAGATGCCTGGAAAAACCCCTGCGGTTAAGAAACAACAGCACCTGGTTGCCTTTAACGGTTTCTTCTCCTATGGCATTTTCAAGGGTGGTGCCGATGCCGCAGTTTATACCCTGGCTCATGGGCTCTTTTACCAGATCTGCTATGGTAAATTCAGGAAGCTGCGCCCCTCCTGCCCTGAAGGTAAGATCAAGGCGCTCATAAATTCCCAGTTCTGCGTTATGCACTGTTTCAAGACAGGGGGTGGCAGATCCTAAAATAACCGGGCAGTTACATTCCCTGGCGCGGATGATGGCAAGAGATCTGGCATGGTAGCGCAGCCCATCGGTCTGCTTGAAGGAGCTGTCATGTTCTTCATCAATAACTATCAGTCCCAGATTGGGAATGGGCGCAAAAAGAGCGGATCTGGTACCAATTAAGATGCCGCTTTTTTTAAATTTCATGGCAAGGTAGGCCTCAAAGCGTTCAGAATCACTCAAGGCAGAATGCATGGAGGAAACGGGGACTTTAAAGCGGCGCTGAAAACGCTCAAAAGTCTGTGGGGTCAGGGCAATTTCAGGTACCAGCACCAAAACTCCCTTTCCTTCTGACAGAGTTTTTTCTATGACTTTAAGGTAGACTTCTGTTTTTCCGGATCCTGTAATGCCGTTTAGTAAAAAGGTTTTAAACTCAGAGGTTTTGGTGATCCTATCTACGGCATACTGCTGTTCACTATTTAACGCAGGACCGGGCTCTCTGACAATATCCCCAGGTCCCGGGCTTATCGTCCAGTCCAGAGCGGGAAGGTCGGTTTTGATCTTCCTGATAAGGCTCTTTTCAATCAGGGCGTTTATGGCCTGGGTGGTTATGCCCCTGTCTTTTACGGCACTGACACTTATGGGGGCCAGGTTTTGAGGATGCTCCCTTAGGATCTCCAAAAGTTTAAGCTGTATTTTGGATCTGATCTTATTTTGCGCTTTAAGCGAGGCTTCAAGCTCTGCGCTCTGCTCTGTGAGCACCAGGCAGTCTATTTTGGGAAAGGAACATTCCTTGCCATCACGAAGTGCCAGGGGCAGGGCGGTGAAAAAACATTGTCCTACAGGATAGTGGCAGTAGGATGATGCAAAGGTTATGGTAGTGAAGACATCACTGCCAAAAGGGCAGGATTCATCTATCAGGACGGCTTCTTTTAAATTGGAGGATTCGGTAAAAGAATAATCCTTAAAGGCCGTAATAATGCCAAGACTTTGAGCCTCTTTGCCTGCTGCCGTGCCAAAGGGGACATAGACCCTGGCTCCTTTTAGTTTGTCCTGATCCTGGTTTTTTTTAAGATTAAGCCTGTAGTCAAAGGTGGTAAAGGCAGGCCTGTTTACAAGAGCAACACTGACGATGCTAAATGACATTTTTACTCCCAATGATCCTGCCGCAGCGACAACCTTCAAGCCTGAATGCCTCATTGTACCAGTGAATCAGGCTGTTAATGGGCATGAAAATGAAAAACTTGGTGAAGCTGCATCTGCCTTAAATTTGAACTTGAATCTTGGGGAGCTCTTATGTAGAATGTGCGAAATTTGCAGATTGTGTATGGTGTTGCAGCGCCTGGTGCGGCTGCAATGGCGATGCATGTAAGAGGTTTTTATGAGAGAGAATATCCATCCTAAATACGAACAAGTGAATGTTCGCTGCTCCTGCGGAAATAAGTTTAGTGTCCGTTCTACTGCAGGACATGATATTGATATTGAAGTATGCTCAAAATGCCATCCTTTTTATACCGGCAAGCAGAAAATTGTCGATACCGGCGGGCGTGTAGAGGCCTTTAAGAAGCGTTTTGGCATGCTGGAAAAAGCCCGCGCTGCCCAGAAAGCCAAAGCCTAGGAGTTTTTGATGCTTACTTAAATCCTTCTCATCTTTAGATGTTTATATGACGGGGATTTAAGACGGTTTCGTGAGGGGACGGCGGCAGCGCAGTCCCCTCAGTCATTGTCGATGAGCATATTTGACAGGTAGTCTGCCATGTTGAGCATCTCATCTTCTTCCTCCTCCGCTTCCTTGTCCACTGACTGTAGATCCTCAAGCTCAGACCCGGTAAATCGCTCCAACTTGGGGATCGGAATGTTAAGAGCCTCTAAAAGCTGCTTTTTAACTCCTAAAATTTCGCTGTAGTACAGACCGTCATCCCATACTGCAGCCCGGATCCCTTTGAGTTTATCCAAGATTTGACGATCTCCGTCAAAGGGCAGGTTAAAGCCTTTAAACCTGCAGCAGGAGATCTGGAATCTGAACATAGTTGCAATAGCCGCGGCCACAAACTGCGTAAAGAGCTTTCCCTCCGCAGTCTTAACTGTTGATGCTCTGGTGCTGTCCCCGCCTGCACTCTGCTTATACGCAGCAAAGCTGAGTTCTACCTGAAATCTTGCACAATATGCTCTGTAAGCCTCGATGGGATCTTTTATCGCATCAGTAAGCAGCACCATGATCCCGTCCATGAGCGTGGTTTGTGCGATTGCATTATGCTCATACGCAACGTTCGTGACCTTACCTTTCTTAAGCGTTACTGTAAGGTATTTGTCTGCCAGTTTATTTTCCAGATCCGAGAGTGCCTTCCCGGCCAGGATCTTTTTGCCGATTGTGCTCAAAGCTTGGGTAAGGGAGCTTTCTTTCATGTGCCGAATATCTTTATCAAGATAGATGTGGGCGTAAAGCCTCGCTTTATCCCGGGGCGGGTGCTTACAGTCAATTTGGTAGTTAACAGGGTAACTTAAGGTAAATTCTTCTGTTAGGACGTGTTGCTTAATATCAGGTTCGTAGCTTTCAGGATTATTGAGTTTGTGCAGAATGTGGCAGATTAAATTGCGGCAGACTGTAAATGTGGTGCGCATGTTCAGTAAAAACTGTGTTTTGGTCTTAAGAAAGCGATGGATGCTAGTGATTGAAGAATACCCTCGATCGCAGACTACTATTGCTTGACGATTCATCCCCAGCCGCGCAAATTCTTGCAGCGTAAATAGAACTGTAGATACGTCGGGAACCTCCCCATGAAACGCGCGGTAGTAGGCAGGCACCCCTGTCTCCTTGTTAACCAACATGAGAAGATTGAACTGCTTTAGGTCGTCACCGTCACGGTTATAATCGAAGTTTTCAGGCGGCAGTTTTCTATCATGAGTGTTGACGGAAGTAGAATCAAGTAAGTAGTAAACATTGATTTTACCGGCATTTTCTTCTTCCTGCCTGCAAATCTCTTCATTAAGCGCTTTCAAGAAATTGTCAATTTCTGTGTATGAGATACTTTGGAACAGTTTTGAGCATTGTCCCAAGGTCAAAGGCTTCTGCCATGGCAGGCGGTTAATCTCGGCAAAACTTGAATAGCACTCAAGAGCGCTGGACTGCTGCAGGTACATGTAGTAAGCAAGGGAGATGATTTTCTTATTTCGGTTAAATTGGGCAAAGACTTTTTCTAAAGCGCGCTCCAGCGGTGTGTCCCTGATGATATGGTCAAGTACCCAGGTGTGCCCTGCAAGATACACTCTTGCCGACAATGATTGCCGCAAAGATACCTGTTCATCTTTGGGCTCAAAGCAAATTTGGTAACTTTTGATTTTAGAGTTCTGATGCGAAGTCATAAGGCGGCGGTAAGACTCAACTTCCGATAATTTAGGATGCTCCTGCAGGAAATCGTCGTACCAGATGATCCGACCCTCAGGTCCCCCGCCTTCAATCTTGGCAACTGTCTTGGTTTTACCTTTAACAGGCTTGGATTTGCCTGTTCCCGGGGAGGATCCCGGCTGGGGTTTGACCCATTCATTTTTAAAGGTCTGAAGATAGCAGTAAGCGCCGTTCTTCTGCGCCTTGAGGGGTGGTAGTACCAGTGTGGTCATCATTGCCATAGTCTCATTACCATAGCATATAAAATTAGG
>CAYNSI010000061.1:5466-11468 GCA_964399665.1 uncultured Enterobacterales bacterium
TAAAGGCTTTTTCAGCTGCCCTAAAAATCAAGTTCCAAGTAATTTCCTGCAAGAGGCATTTTTGACATGACCTGAAAAGATTAGCAGGGTTTGATAGTTTACCAAGATCGCATGTACCCCAAAATCCCATTCCTGCCGCTGCTGCGGCTTAAATCTTACAGTGAACTTTTGGGGCTGTTTACCAAGTAAATCCGTATGGCTTTTTGTTACTGGTATCCTACCGTCGGTGCCTTTTCTCCGAATAAGTCCCTAAGTC
This sequence comes from uncultured Enterobacterales bacterium, assembly GCA_964399665.1. GTDB lineage: Bacteria > Pseudomonadota > Gammaproteobacteria > Enterobacterales > Succinivibrionaceae > Avisuccinivibrio_A. The sequence continues at coordinate 5,723 of CAYNSI010000061.1, forward strand.
CGTCCATAAGCTCATCATCAGGATCGATACGGAAGCGGTTATTGGAAAAGAATAATCTGGTGTTGTCCAGGATCAAGCTTAAGGTACATCCTGCGATAACTTTGTTGTTTTCATCAGATGCTGATTGCGGCTCCAACACTGCTTTGGGGTAGTCTATGAGATGACTGCCAAGCAGCTTTTTAAGCTTTGACCTATTGGCATTAAAGCGTTTTTCAGTTGTTTGTAGGGTTATTGAACGGGCCCTCTGCCTTCTTAATTGTTCAAGGGCGTTTAATTCTTTGATCCTGAATCTTAAGGCATTATCGCTGCCTTTGCTCTTAAAAAATGATCCTGTTACCAAAAGAATGTGGGGAGACGGCACGGCATTGATACTGTCTTTGCCCTGTACTGCCATGATCTCTTCTTGCTGCCTGCGTCTTTTATGAAGCATAGCAGCATAGATGTCAGCATTATTCCCGTAGAGCATAAGCTCAAACTGTGAGGTAGCATCATCCAGGGTGACTACAAAATAGCGGCTGCCGTCCTGCTTTGAGTATCTTTCCTGTTCATCTGTGACCACTCCTGCAATCATAAGCTCAGAGGTGGATGATTCTGCCATTTTAAGATCACAAAGTCTCGTTAATGGAAACCTTAAAAGCTCGGATTGGTAGGCATCAATAGGGTGGGCTGAAAGGTAAAGACCGAGGACATTTTTTTCGAGTAACAGCTGATACCTTTTAGGCCAGGGGGCAGACTGCACCATGGCAGGTTTACTTGCAGGATCATCAAGGATGCTGAGCAGGTCAAGCTGGCCTGTTGAGCTGGTATGCTCCTGCTGCCTTGCGTACCTTACAGCATTGGCGCATGAGGCCATAAGATTGGATCTACTGTCACAAATCCCGTCAAATGCCCCGCTCATGATCAAAGCTTCCAAAGTGCGTTTGTTAAGATACTCCGAGCCTATTTTGGCAGCAAAATCATAAAAATCCTTAAAGGGTCCTTCCTTGGTCCTGGCAGCTACAATTTGGTTTACAAAAGCTTCGCCTACTCCTTTTACGGCACCTAATCCGTAAACTATTTCTCCCTTGGCATTGACCGTAAAATTAAAGCATCCTACTGATACATCAGGAGGGTTTACTTTGATGCCAAGACGACGGCATTCTGCAATGTAGCCGACCAGCTTTTCGGTATGCTGCATTTCAGCAGTCATCATTGAGGCCAGAAATTCTGCAGGATAATGGGTTTTAAGATATAAGGTCCACCAGGCTACCAAAGCATAGGCTGCAGAGTGGGACTTGTTAAAGCCGTATTCTGCAAACATCTCCACCTGATCGAAGATCTTCATGGCAGTTTCGGGATCTTTGCCCTTTTTGACCGCACCTTCGCGGAATACGGAGCGCTGGCCTGCCATTTCAGCTGGGTTTTTCTTGCCCATGGCCCGGCGCAGAATATCTGCCCCTCCCAGGGAGTACCCAGCCAGAACCTGAGCAATCTGCATGACCTGTTCCTGATAGACAATAACGCCGTAGGTTGATTCCAGGATGGGTTTTAAATCAAGATCTTGAAAGTCAGGGGAAGGGTAGGTGACAGGCTCCCTGCCGTGCTTTCTTTGTACAAAGTGATCTACCATGCCTGATTTAATGGGGCCCGGGCGGTAAAGTGCCACCAGGGCGATGAGATCATCGAACCTGTCAGGGCGCAGCTGTGCAATAAGCTTGCGCATGCCTGCCGATTCCAGCTGGAATACCGCAGCTGACTCCCCTTTTTCCAGAGCCTTGAAGGAAGCAGGATCTTCGTAGGGGATGGCGTGAATATCAAGAGGCTCCTGCCCCTGTCTTAGCCTTCTTTGATTTATCATCTCAAGGGCATCTGCGATGATGGTTAGGGTGGTAAGACCCAGGAAGTCAAATTTTACCAATCCCGCATGCTCAACATCTTTTTTGTCAAATTGAGTAATGGAATTGCCCTCAGAATCGAGCATCAGGGGGGTGAACTCGGCAGTTCTGGTAGGGGAGATTACCACTCCTGCGGCATGTTTTCCGATATTGCGGATCACCCCTTCAAGGCGCATGGCAATATGGATAAGCTCAATTCTTGCCTTATCATCATCTGCAACAGCCTTGTTATACAGGGCCAGGAAATCAGGGGCAGTACTTTCACAGGGCATGCCTGCAGCATCTTTGCCCATGGCTCCATTGAAGGTAAGTCCCGGCATGGCAGGAAGCTGTTTTGCCACATAGTCTACTGCTCCGTAGCTTAAGCCCAAGGCTCTGCCCGCATCTTTTATGGCAGCTTTTGGAGCCATGGTGCCAAAGGCTGCAATCTGTGATACGGCATTGCTGCCATAGCGTTCCCTTACATGTTCTAAAGTTTTTTCTCTGTTGCGCTGACAAAAATCAATGTCAAAGTCAGGCATGGAGACACGCTCGGGGTTGAGGAATCTTTCAAAGAGCAGATCAAAGCGTATGGGATCAAAGTCGGTGATCTTAAGGGAATATGCTACCAGAGAGCCGCCGCCTGAACCTCGTCCCGGGCCTACTGATACCCCGTGATCTTTGGACCATTGGATAAATTCCATCACGATAAGAAAGTATCCTTGGAAGTTCATATTGATGATAACATCAAGCTCAGTTTCCAGCCTCTGCTCGTACAAAGGACGTTTTTGGGTGCGCTCATTCTCATCGGGAAACAGAAAATCAAGTCTTTCCTCAAGACCTTTGCGGGCTTTACTGCGCAGATAATCCGCATCGGAAAGATCTCCTGTCGGGTAATGCGGCAGTCTTGGATGATCAAGCTCAAGCTCTACATTGCAGCGTTTGGCAACGGAGAGGGTATTAAGGACTGCCTCGGGAAGGTCTGAGAACAGTTCTATCATCTGAGCGGGGGATTTGAGGTACTGCTCTTTGGAGTATAACCTTGCCATGTCCTTGTCCCCGCGGCGCAGTCCGCGCTGAATAGCAACCCTGACATCATGAATTTGGTAATCAGAATAGCCGTCTGACCCGACATGTTCTTCTCCATACAAAAAGACGGTGTCATTGGATGCTACCGGGGGGATGTTATGTTTAAGACACAAATCAAGGGCACAGCGTTCAAATTCAGTTTCAAAGGCACGATTGGTTCTGGTTATCTCAAAGCAGAACCTGTCGCCAAAAACTTCCTTATAAAATAAGGTGCGCTTTTCAATGCCCTTAAAATCAGACTGACGCAGCATCATGGCAATATCGCCGCGAAAGCCGTTTAATACAATAAGCCCCTTGTTATGCTCTGAAAGCTCTTCTAGGCTGGTCCAGGCATTGAAGGCGCCGGCATCAGATCGCAGCCAGGCATTGGAGAGAATATCATAAAGATTTTGCCGCCCGTCCCGGTCCATGGCAAGAATGGTTAATTTAAAGGCGGTGGTCTGTTCATGAGCTTTGGGATTTTCCCTTACGGTAATATCAGCACCCATAATAGGCTTAACCCCAGCTTTTTTGCAGGCCTCATAGAACTTTATGAAGCCGCAGACATTGGACATGTCGGTGAGGGCAATTGCAGGAAAGCCTGCTTCTGCTGCCCTTTTGGCAATGGCACCGACGCTTTGCAGCCCATCCATTATGGAGTAGTCCGAGTGAACATGAAGGGGAATAAAAAGCTGTGGTGCTGTCATTTTTCTACCTATAAAACTTTAGCTGCTAAGAACTGAAAAATTTAAACTTTAAAAAAGGAGTGATTCTAATGGCAAAACCGCCCCCTTATCTAAGGAGGCGGCAGGTTGGGTCTTATTTTCAGCGCATCTTTTTGAAGGCATTGATAAGACCATTGGTTGAGCTGTCGTGTGAGGATATAGCATCATCACTGTCAAGTTCTTTGAGAATGTTGTTGGCCAGCACCTTACCGTACTCAACTCCGAACTGATCAAAGGAGAAGATATTCCAAATGACCCCCTGTACAAAGATCTTATGCTCATAAAGGGCGATGAGCATACCAAGTGTCCTTGGGGTGATCTGCTTTATCAGGATTGAGTTTGTTGGTCTGTTGCCTTCAAAGACCATAAAGGGGATGACATCTTTTGCCTGGCTTTCACTGATGCCTTTTGCCGCAAACTCAGCTGCTACTGCCTCATAGGTCTTGCCAAAAGCCAGAGCTTCTGTTTGTCCTAAAAAGTTGGAGATGAGTTTAGCATGGTGATCACCTACTTTGTTGTGGCTTATTGCAGGTGCGATAAAGTCACAGGGAACTTTTTTGGTGCCCTGGTGCAAAAGCTGGAAGAAAGCATGCTGTCCGTTTGACCCAGGCTCCCCCCACAGAATGGGGCCTGTAGACCATGTGGCCTTCCTTCCCCCTCTGTCGACACTTTTGCCGTTGGACTCCATATTGCCTTGCTGGAAGTAGGCGGAAAATCTTGCCAGGTACTGATCGTAGGGAAGAATGGCCTCGGTTTCAAAACCATAGAAATTGTTGTACCAAATACCAATTAGGGCCAGGATAACCGGAGCATTTTTATCAAAGGGGGCGGTACGGAAGTGACAGTCCATTTCATAGCCGCCTTTTAAAAATTCCTCAAAATTATCAAAGCCGCAGGACAGGGCAATGGAAAGACCTATAGCAGACCAGGAGGAATAACGCCCTCCGACCCAGTCCCAGAATTCAAACATGTTGGCAGTATCAATCCCAAAATCAGAAACTGCTTTAGCATTGGTAGAAATGGCTGCAAAGTGTTTTGCCACATGCACAGGATCTTTGGCACTTTCAAGGAACCAGTTGCGGGCAGTATGGGCATTGGTCATGGTCTCCATGGTAGTAAAGGTCTTGGAGGCAACAAGAAACAATGTCGTCTCGGGATTGACAGTCTTGAGCACTTCACAAATATCAGTACCGTCAATGTTGGAGACAAAGTGGGCCTTAAGGCGGCTGTGATAGGGGGTAAGGGCCATGGATATCATGCGGGGGCCTAGATCTGAACCTCCGATACCGATATTGACTACGTCGGTGATCTCCTTTCCGGTGTAGCCTTTCCACTGTCCTGAAATGACCTTGTTGCAAAAGTCTTTCATCTTGGCAAGGACTGCCTTCACATCAACCATGACATCTTTGCCGTCAACATAAACAGGCTTTCCTGAGAAGCTGCGCAGGGCAGTATGAAGAACAGCCCGATCTTCGGTCCTGTTTATTTTTTCACCTGAGAACATCTCCTCAAGACCTTCTTTGACCCCGCATTCTTTTGCAAGATCCTGCAAAAGCTGCATGGTCCTGCTGTCGACGATGTTTTTAGAGTAGTCGATAAGAAAATCGTCACTTACTTTGAGGGAAAATTTTTCAAAGCGGGCAGGATCTTTGGAAAACAATTCTTTTAAGGTTCTGTTTTTATTCTCTGTAAAATGGGCTTCAAGCTCCTGCCATGTCTTGGTAGCGGTGGGTTTTAAATCCTTGAGCATGAGTATCTCCTGGTATCAATCTTGTTTGATGTGTTAGGTTTTTAAGAACTAGAAAATAATAGCGCTTTTTGTCATCCTAAGGTAGCAGTTAGATGATCCTTTTGTCCCAAAACTATCAGGATCTTTCATGATGGAACATCACGTTCACATAAGAAGCAGGACTTTGGTTTTTCCTGATAAGCTGAAGAGGCAGGTTTTATCCTTTAAAGGACCTTCAATCTTATCTGCAATCCTTATCTTAAAGTTTTTAAGATCCGAAGTAACGACACGTATAATCGCAGCGGTCATCTTCAAGACCATAGCCTGAGCAGCCCCAGAATTTGCCGTATTTGCCCTCACGAAGCTTAAGC
>CAYNSI010000062.1:0-11428 GCA_964399665.1 uncultured Enterobacterales bacterium
AGTTTCTGTGTCTTTTTTATCTTAGATTGCTGTCAAATGATGGTTTAACTAAACCTGTCCTCAAGCATGCCCTCTTTGATGATAAAGCGCACGATTTGTGTTACCCCGTCTCCTGTGAGCATGTTGGAAAATATAAAGGGGCTCTGCCCTCTCATCAGCCTGCTGTCGCGCTCCATAACTTCTAATGAGGCGTGAACTAAAGGAGCCAGATCTGTTTTGTTGATAATAAGCAGACTTGATTTGGTGATCCCCGGGCCTCCTTTGCGGGGGATCTTATCGCCGCCGCTTACATCAATGATGTATAAGGTAAGATCGGCCAATTCGGGGCTGAAGGTAGCAGAAAGATTATCTCCGCCGCTTTCAATGAAGATAAGGTCCAGATCTGGATGCCGCTGCCGCATCACCTCAACGGCCTGTAAATTCATCGAGGCATCCTCGCGGATGGCAGTATGGGGGCAGCCTCCGGTTTCCACCCCCATGATTCTGTCAAAGCTTAGTGCTTTATGTCGCAGTAAAAATTCAGCATCTTCTTTGGTGTAGATGTCATTGGTGATGGCCGCAACGCTGTAATGCTCGCGAAAGGCCTTGCACAAATTTAACAAAAGGGCAGTCTTGCCTGAGCCGACCGGCCCTCCTATGCCTACTCTTAAAGGCTCATCGCTCATAGTTACTCCTCAACTTCTAAACAGTCTTGAATACTGCCTTTCATGTAAGGCACTGCCAATCATGGTCAAAGGCAGGGCTGTGCCCAAATCTTGATCTTCAAGTTTCATGGCAGTTTGACATGCCTCTTTAATGACGGGGATGAGCCTTAATAAGACGGCCTGCCCCGTGCTTTGCCCTAAGGGCATGATTTTGCAGGCACACACAATGGCACCCTGCATTAGGGCAAAGGCATAAGATTCAAGCAATGATTGACACTCAGGTTTTGTACTTCCCATGCTTTGGGGCACCAAGGCTGCAAACAAGGCCCATGCCGGGGTTTGTCCCACCTGTAAGGATGCAAATTCAGGAGGCAATACCTCAAGCTTGCGCATAAGTGTCATCAAGGCACTGCCTATCAGCCTTTCTTCTTCATAAAGTTCCTTAGTCTCCCTCCCTGCCTTAAACAGAGTATCAAGCTTTAAGAGCCGTGGTTGGTCTTGAGCAATGACTGCCTCATACATTCTTTTTAACAGCGGCAGATCCCAATAGGCCAAAGAGAGCTTAAGCTCATCTGCCAAATACTCTTCAAAATCCTGCGCCCCATTTAAATGACCCCCATCTATTAACTGCTCCAAACCTTGGGAGAAAGCAAAGGCTCCTACGGGTAAAGAAGGAGAGGAAAGCCACAAGAGGCTTAAAAGTGAGCAGTCAATCATGCTTATGATCGCCATGAAGAGTCACATTTTCATCAGCCTTTCTTACGATCTTGAAGATGGTAATAGGCCCTTTTTGCGGGGACGTCCATGTTAAAGATTGCGCATGCTCGTGCCCATGATGACTGTGTTCAAGGTCGCCATGACTGTGATTGTGGTCGTTACCGCAGCCATGGCTGTGTTCGCTGTAGGCCCCGCTTTCAGGCTCAAAAGGCCGCTTGACCTTGTTTATACGAAGATTAAGCTTGATGCACAGATCTTCAATCACCTTATCGGGGAGAAAGTAGAGTGCATCTTGGGTGATCTGTAATGGCAGATGCCGATTGCCCAAGTGATAACAAGCCTTGGCAAACAAGAGAGGGTCATCGCAGCAAGCCTCAATAAGATCTTCATCGGCCGCCTCAATTAAAGCCATTGTGCCGTCTTCTGCTCTTAAGACATCCCCAGGGTGACAGAGCCTTAAGCCGCGGGGCAGAATGATCCCCGCCTCACTGCCATCTTCTGCTGCAAGATGCAGACGATATGAGGCCCTTTGCTCATGATTAAGCTTCAGCACTAAATCAGGGTTTTTCTCTCCCTTTTGGAGAGGACCGCAATTTTCTTTAAATGTCTTCATAGCTCTCCTTAGAACAAGAAGTAGCGCTGAGCCATGGGCAGAACCTTAGCAGGCTCGCAGGTTAAAAGTTTACCGTCTGCTCTTACCTCATAGGTTTGCGGGTCAACCTCAATTTTTGGCATGGCGCAGTTTAAGATAAGATCGGTCTTTTGTAAGGTGCGGGTGCCCGATACAGCCTCATAGCGGCGGTGCGAGCCCATGTCTTTGAGTTTGAGATTGCCGCCTTTGTCGATGAATGCCTTGGAGACGAAGGTGATGCAGTTATAAGGAGCGGCTATGCCCATGCCGCCGAACATAGGACGCATATAGACAGGCTGGGGCGTGGGGATGGAGGCATTGATGTCTCCCATCATGGCAGCGCAGATCATGCCGCCTTTTAAGATCATGGCAGGCTTGACCCCAAAGAAAGCAGGCTTCCACAATACAAGGTCTGCAAGCTTGCCTTCTGTCACTGAGCCGATGTGGGCGGCAAGGCCGTGGGTTAAGGCCGGGTTAATGGTGACCTTGGCCATATAGCGTCTTACCCTGTTATTATCGTTATTGTTTCCTTGATCTTCAGGCAAGGCCCCGCATTGAACCTTCATCTTATGGGCGGTTTGGAAGGTGCGGGTGATCACTTCGCCCACTCTTCCCATGGCCTGGGAGTCAGATGAGATCATGGAGAACGCCCCCATGTCCTGCAGGATGTCTTCGGCTGCTATGGTCTCTTTGCGAATGCGCGAATCGGCAAAGGCCACATCTTCAGGCAGCCTTGGGTTTAAATGGTGGCAGACCATCAGCATGTCTAAATGCTCATCGATGGTATTGACCGTATAAGGTCTGGTCGGATTGGTCGATGAAGGCAGGACATTGGGCAAAGAGCAGGCCTTAATGATATCGGGGGCATGTCCGCCGCCTGCACCCTCGGTGTGATAGGTGTGGATAGTGCGCCCTGCAAAGGCCTTCAGGGTGCTCTCTACAAAGCCTGCCTCATTTAAAGTATCGGTGTGAATGGCAGTCTGCACATCATAATCATCTGCAACTTTCAAGCAGGTATCGATGGCACAAGGGGTGCTTCCCCAGTCCTCATGTAATTTAAGACCGCAGGCGCCGGCTTCTACCTGCTCAGCTACAGCCTCATAAGAGGAGCTGTTGCCCTTGCCCAAAAAACCGATATTTACGGGCAGATCCTCACACCCAAGCATCATCTTTTGCAGGTGCCACGGCCCCGGAGAGCATGTGGTGGCATTAGTGCCGGTAGCAGGTCCGGTGCCGCCGCCAATTAAGGTGGTAACTCCCGAAAAGAGGGCTTCATAGGCCTGTTGAGGGCAGATCAAATGCACGTGCGAGTCTATAGCTCCTGCAGTAACTATAAGACCTTCTGCTGAAATGATCTCAGTTGCAGGTCCAATCACCAGATCTACCCCGTTTTGGACGGCAGGATTCCCGGCCTTTCCTAATTTGGCAATGATGCCGTCTTTAATACCGATATCACATTTGAAAATGCCAAAGGCATCGACCACCACAGCATTGGTGAGTACCGTATCCATGCAGTATTGTGAGGTCAAGGCGCTTTGTCCCATGCCGTCGCGAATGGTCTTGCCTCCGCCAAAGCAGACCTCCTCGCCATAGACTGTGAAGTCTTTTTCAATCTCGATAAAAAGCTCGGTGTCGGCAAGACGGATCTTATCTCCAACTGTAGGGCCGTACAGCTCGGCATATTGTTCCTTGTTAATAATTTGCATCTTCTTCCCTCTATAATCTGCCGTTTACTTTGCTGTTAAAGCCTGCTGCCACCCTTTCTCCTTGATAAGGGATCAATTGCACGGTGCGCTTGATCCCAGGCTCAAAGCGCACCGCAGTGCCTGAGGGGATGTCAAGGCGCATGCCGTAGGAGAGCTTTCGGTCAAACTTTAAAGCTTCGTTGGTTTCATAAAAATGAAAGTGGGAGCCTACCTGTATCGGGCGGTCGCCTGTGTTGACCACATCAACGCTGATGCTTTGGCGGTCCTGATTTAAGGTAATGGCCGTATCTTTTAAGATGTATTCGCCTGGTATCATGGTTTACTCCGCACAGATAGGATCGTGAACAGTGACCAACTTGGTGCCGTCAGGGAAGGTTGCCTCAATTTGCACTTCATGAAGCATCTGCGGGATGCCTTCCATGACATCAGAGCACTTAAGCAGGGTTTTACCCCAACTCATAAGCTCGGCCACACTTTTGCCGTCTCGGGCAGCTTCGAGCAATTGCAGAGAGATATAGGCCACAGCCTCAGGGTAATTGAGCTTAAGACCTCTTTGTTTGCGTCTTTCGGCTAACATGCCGGCAGTTACTATCAATAATTTATCTTTTTCACGCGCGAGTAGATCCATAATTGTCTCCTTATCAGGTACGCCAAATGCGCGGCGCCACAAAAGGGCGGCTCAAAAGAGGCAGGTACAGCTTCTCTAGAGCCAGAGTTTGAATGTGTTTGAGGGTGCGGAGGTTACGGCCTAAGGCCCTGAGGTTTAAAATATCATCCTTGGCGGTGACACCGCATAAGGCATCAGACATGTCAAATTGTTTTAAACTATCTTGCAAATCCTGGCAAATTTCCTTAAGTTTTTCCTGATCTTGGTGCCTTGGCACGGCGCTTAATGAGAGGTAAAAAGGACAAGAGTTTAGGGTAAGCTTTGAGGTGCGTTTAAAATGCGCATTGTCAAGGCGCAGTCTTTCCATTAAAACTTCGGTGCCTTCAATGGCAATGACAGTCTTGTTATCGAAGCTCCCCTTATCAAAGTTTTCCCCAAGGTCATAGCGCCCAAGGCAGCTTATATCGGAGACAATAAGACAAGAGTCTTTGTCAATCTCGGCATCAAGCTCAACTATCGCTTTGGCCTCATCAAAATAAAGGCTCTCCTGGGGTACATAGACAAGCTCAGAGCCTTGTACCTTAAGCTTTACCGTCTGCTTTTGCACTGCTCCTGAGCTTTTGTAGAACTTGGAGGCAGAAGGGGTGGTGACAAGCACCTTTGAGCCTTTGACAGCCTGGATCTTAATAGTAAGTTCATCGCCGTTGACCAAGCCTCCTGGAGGGTGCAGTAAGAGGCAGTGGCAGGGTAAGATCCCTTCTGTTTTTTCAGGGTAAAAAAGCTGCTGCACCTGCAGGGGGCCTTCATGAGTGACCGAGGTTAGGACACTTTTGCCCATTGACGGCTCAAAATTAAGGCAAAGATTGGCCTGCCACTTTCTTTGCATTTTGCACCTAGACAGACAAATAGCGCTTTACCGTGGCGTCATCAAGATCGGCCATGGCCCCCTTGGCCTTGATGGAGCCCCGTTCTAAAATCACAAAGGAATCTCCAGTCTTGCGGGCAAAGGGCACTTTTTGCTCGACCAAAAGCACGCTTAATTGAAGCTCGATGCGCAAACGCCTGATGATCTTGGCAATGTCGCTTACGATATTAGGCTGAATGCCTTCTGTAGGCTCGTCGAGGACCAAAAGCTTAGGGTTGGCAGCCAAAGCTCTTCCTATGGCCAGTTGCTGCTGCTGACCGCCTGATAAATCTCCGCCGCGTCTTCTGCCCATATCATAAAGCACGGGGAAAAAGTCGTAGATAAACTCAGGCACGTATTTGAGCCCATCACTGCGGGCAGCAAGTCCTGTTTTTAAATTCTCCTCCACCGTCAACAAAGGGAAGATTTGCCTTCCCTGCGGTACGTAACCAATTCCCAGGCGCACTCTTTGCTCAGGCTTTAAATTGGTAATATCTGTGCCATCAAAGATGATGGAGCCTGAGCGCAATGGGATAAGCCCCATCAGCACTTTGAGCAATGTGGTCTTGCCCTCGCCGTTGCGCCCCATTAAAGTTGTGCATTCTCCTTTTTTTGCCTCCAGGGTGATGTCATGGAGGATGTGCGATTGGGAGTAAAATTGATTTACGTTAACAAAATTGAGCATCACTCCTCCTTCCCCAAATATGCCTCAATCACCTTAGGATCGGAGGCTACCTTATCCATGGGGCCTTCTGCTAAGACCGAGCCTTGATTTAAGACGGTGACGGTATCGGCAATGGCGCGAATGAAGGCCATGTCATGCTCGATGACCATGATGGTGTGGTGTCCTTTAAGCTCATGTAAAAGCTCGATGGAAAGCTCAATTTCATCGGGGGTCATGCCGGCAGCAGGCTCATCAAGCATCAAAAGCTTGGGGTTTTGAATCAAGAGCATTCCGATCTCAAGCCACTGCTTTTGACCATGCGACAAGATCCCTGAGATGACATCAGCTTTGCTTTCCAGGCGGATTTTGCTTAAAACTTCCAGGATCTTATCTTTTTGCTCACTGTCAAGTTTTGCTTTGTAGGCAGACGCTGCTCTTTTATCCAGGCTTGAGGATAACTCAAGGTTTTGCGCCACGGTTAAGCTTTCAATTACCGAGGGCTTTTGAAACTTGCGGCTGATCCCTGCACGCACGATATCCACCTCATCCATGCTGATAAGATCGTACATATTCTGTGAGCTTTCGTGAGCAGGATCGGAGCAGTAAAAAGCCGTGCCGCTGTCTGGGCGGGTTTTGCCCGTTAAGACATCCATCATGGTGGTCTTGCCCGCACCGTTGGGGCCGATAAAGCAGCGCAGCTCACCGTATGAGAGATAGAAGGTCAGATCATTTAAGGCCTTAAACCCATCAAAGCTTACAGTGAGATCTTCAGCATAGAGCATCATGCCCCGCGCCTTCTTAGGCCCTGAGGGTCTTTTATCCTTTTTTAAGTGCAGATGCTCTTTAAGATGCACAGAGGGCAGGGGAAAGTGCTTTAGAGCATCGCGTTTAATCGAGCCTAATCTCATGCCGATACCCTCTTAAGTTTGAGTAAGGTCAGCATTGAGCCTATGCCGCATAAGCCCTGAGGCAGGAAGATGGTGACGGCGGCAAATAAGGCTCCGAGTACAAAAAGCCAGCCTTCAGGATACAAAGCAGTAAACCAGGTCTTAAGGAGGTTTAATACAACAGCCCCTAAGATCGCCCCGTACAAATACCCGCGCCCGCCCAAGGCTACGCAGATCACAAGCTCAATGGAGTTTAAAGGGGAAAACTCTCCGGGGTTAATGATCCCCACCTGAGGCACGTACAAGGCCCCTGCCAAGCCTGCCAAAGCTGCCGATAAGGTGAAGATCAAAAGCTTGATGTCCTCAACTTTGTAGCCTAAAAATCGCAGCCTGCTTTCGCTGTCGCGCACGGCAGTCATTAATCTTCCCAAGCGCGATACTACAAGTGTTCGCGAGAGGATCAATGAGCCCATCAAAACCAAACAGGTGATCACAAAAAGACCTACGCGGGTGGAATCGGCACTGACAGAGAGTCCTGCAATAGTCTTAAAGTCTGTCAACCCATTGTTGCCCCCAAAGCCCAGCTCATTTAAAAAGAACATCAGCATCAAAGCATAGGTTAAAGCCTGCGTAATGATCGAAAGGTACACTCCGGAGACACGGGATTTAAAGGTAACCTTGCCAAAGATAAAGGCCAACAGAGCAGGTATTACCAAGGCCATGAAAAGGCTTGGGATTAAATAATGCGAGCCTTCCCAATACCATGGCAGCTCCTGCCAGTTTAAAAAGACCATAAAGTCAGGAAGATTACTTCCATACACGCCCTGAGAGCCGATATTTAAGGTAAGGTGCATGCCTAAAGCATAGCCGCCTAATGCAAAGAAAGCGCAATGGCCCAGGCTTAAGATGCCAAGCCTGCCCCAGATCAAATCAAGAGACAAAGCAGCAATTGCATAGCACATGTATTTGCCCAACAAGGTGACGGTGTAAATGGACACTAACCCTGCCGTGGCAAGCAGACTGACGCTTAGCATCAACACCAAGATCAGCGCCAAGGCTGCCTTACTGCCCCGGTCCAACAGCGGGGGTGACAATTGAAGTTCGTAACTCATATCTTACTCCGCAGCTCTGCCTCTGACAGGGAACAACCCTTTGGGGCGCTTTTGAATAAACAAGATCAAGGCAATCAAGATGATGATTTTAGAGAGCATGGCTCCTGATACCGGTTCCAAGAACTTTGAGATAAGCCCCATAATTAGACCGCCGCACAAAGTACCCCATAAATTGCCTGCTCCTCCGAATACCACCACCATAAAGGTATCTATGATGTAGTTTTGCCCCAGGTTCGGGCCCACATTGGTGATCTGACTTAAAGCCACACCTGCCATGCCTGCTGCCCCCGAGCCCAGGCCGAAAGTTAAGGCATCCACGTACCCTGCCCTAATGCCCATGGCCCTGGCAATAGGGCGGTTTTGCGAAACAGCCCGCACCTGAAGACCTAAGCGTGTGTTGTTCATGATGGTTAAGATCATGGCAAAGGTTAAAATGCAAAAGACGATGATGCACACCCGGCTTAAGGTGACGCTGAAGTTTTGCGTAAGCTGAAGGGAGCCCTGCATAAAAGCAGGGGTTTGCACTGCCCTGTTTAAAGGGGAGAAGATGGTGCGTACGGCCTGTTGTAAGATCAAGCTTATGCCAAAGGTTGCCAGCAGGGTTTCCAAGGGTCTGCCATAGAGCTTTGAGATCACGGTGCGCTCAATGAGAATGCCCACTGCTCCGCTTACGATAAAGGAGACAGGGATGGCCAGGATCAAGGCAGCCCCCGGAGATCCTGGCAATAGTTGCTGCAGAACCCACACGCAGTAAGCGCCCAGCATGATAAGCTCGCCGTGGGCCATGTTGATAACTCCCATTACGCCAAAGGTGATGGCAAGACCTATGGCGGCAAGGACAAAGACCGAGCCTAGGCTCAATCCAAAAAAGAGGTTCTCGGCAGCCTGCGCGCATCCTTGATAAAAGGAGATGGTGTTAATGCTGCTTTGGGCCTCTTTTATGATCTCATCATTACTTGATCTGTCCTTGAGGATATTTAAAGCCTGCATGGCCGCAGGTGTGCCCAAGTCTTCCAAGATCTCTACGGCCTCCAGGGTTCTCTGCACGCCGGCCTGACTGTCTTGAGCCATAGCCAAAGCCCAGGCATAACGCAGATCTTGGTAGATGGATCGCACGTTTTCCTTAGCCATCAAGCTTTCCAAAACGGCAATTTCCGGCAGGTTTGCGCCAATTTCAAGCAGGGCATGAACCGAGAGGGCCCGTTTGGCATCATCGGGACTTTGTAAGGAATAAGCATTGACCAAGGCTGTGATGGCAGTGCGCTGTGCAGTGCTGGTGCCGATGCGCTTGAGGCCTTGTTTGGAGGCAAGACTTTGTGCGCTTAAAAGGCCGACATAGGCAGTGCCTTCTTCTCTGTAGATCTCCAACTTATCAGTGTATAAAAGGCCATTGCCAAGATCTTGGAGAAGCCTAATGCTCTCATCGCTTAAATTTTGACTTACGCTTTGAATGACCGCATCACGGTCACGCACCTTCGAGCTCATCAGAGCTTGCTTGAAGGCATCATCCTTAAGAAGCTCTCCTAAAGGAGATGCTGTTGCGGCGCTGCAAATAAACAGCACCGCTAAACAAGGCAGCAGGCACACTTTGAGCAAAAACTTTGTCATGTGCGCAACTCCTGATTATTCTGCCTGAGACAGGCACTTTTGGGTAACTTTGTTATAGTTGCCGCAGTTGATGGGGGAAGTCCAATCGGCCTCTAAGTCCCTGGAGCCTTCCAAGAAATCAGACCAGGCATCGCCTTCTACCATACCTTCAGATTCCCAGACGATCTGGAACTGTCCGTCTTCTTGGATCTCGCCGATGAAAACAGGCTTGGTGATATGGTGGTTGGGCAGGACCTGAGCGGTGCCGCCTGACAGATTGGGTGTCTCAAGGCCCACAATGGCGTCGAGCACCTGGTCTACATCGGCAGTTCCGGCTTTTTCCACAGCTTTTACCCACAGATTAAAGCCAATGTAGGTAGCCTCCATGGGGTCATTGGTGACGCGGGAATCATCTCCGGTGTACTCATGCCACATCTTGATAAATTCGGCATTTTCTTGAGTATCGATGCTCTCAAAGTAATTCCAGGCAGCCAGGTGCCCTACCAGGGGGGCTGTGTCGATGCCTGATAATTCCTCTTCACCCACCGAGAAGGCCATCACCGGGATGAAATCGGCAGTTATGCCCTGATTGGCAAGCTCTCTGTAGAAAGGCACGTTTGAGTCGCCGTTTAAGGTTGAGATCACCGCAGTCTTTTTGCCTTCAGAGCCAAAGGACTTGATCTGTGAGATAATTGACTGCCAGTCAGAGTGGCTGAAAGGGGTGTAGTTGATCATGATGTCTTCATCGACAACACCGTGATCTTTAAGATAGGCTTCTAAGATCTTGTTGGCCGTACGCGGGAAAACGTAATCAGTGCCGGCTAAGACGAAGCGGGTGATGCCCAAATCATCTAAGAGATAGTCCACAGCAGGGATTGACTGCTGGTTGGGGGCAGCCCCGGTGTAGATGATGTTGCGTGATGATTCCTCGCCCTCATACTGCACAGGATAGAAGAGCAAACCGTTCAACTCTTCAAATACCGGCAGCACGGCTTTGCGCGAGACGGAAGTCCAGCAGCCAAATACCACAGCCACTTTGTCTTGAGTAAGTAACTCACGGCTCTTCTCGGCAAAGACCGGCCAGTCGGAGGCAGGATCTACCACAACCGCTTCAAGCTTCTTTCCCAAGACGCCGCCCTTTTTGTTTTGTTCGTCAATGAGCATCTGTACCGTGGAGGATAAGGTGCTTTCGCTGATGGCCATGGTGCCTGACAAAGAGTGCATGACACCAACCTTGATCACATCATCAGCTAAGGCAGAAAGCGAGCACAGAAGGACTGTGCTCATGAGGGCAATTCTTGAGGTTTTAAATATTTGCATATGATTCTCCTGTAAATACTGCTGCCAAACTGCCGTTCATCAGTTTGGTGATTTTCAGTATATAAAGCTTCAGGTGTGACTTTTCGGTGCGCGCCGTCAATAAGCGCACTTCACTGAAAATGTGCGATCTTTCACATTTTTGGAGCGTAATTGGCCAAATTTCTGTCTCAAAACTGAAAAATCTTGAAGGTTTTTTAAGTTTTAACCTGAAAGAATGATTATTGTCACTCGGTTGTGGCTCTCTCACTTCTAGACTTTTCTTGATGTTTCACTAATCTTCATCTTTTTTGATTTTTTAGCCTTAGAGGCTTGTTTTTAGTGGCTATTTATAATAGAGTCACTCGAGAAGAAGTATAGGAGAACAAAATAGTTATGGAACGCAGCTTAGGGGATATAAAGATCTCTACCTACAAAAGAAAAAGATCCAACGGGGACGTGTACGTCTATCAGAAGCAGACCAGGTATGATCCCAAGAAACAATGGAACGAAGTCTTAAGTACTAAGCTGTTAGGCAAAATCCCTAAAGGTGGGGACAAGATGATTAAAACCAGGCCCAAGAGAAAAGCTCCCAGTGACGGTCATATGAAAAATAGCGCAGTTCATGAGCAGGCGTCTGTCATGATGGCCGCCAGCAGACGGGTTGGCATGA
>CAYNSI010000063.1:0-11362 GCA_964399665.1 uncultured Enterobacterales bacterium
ACCAAAAGGCCTGACAAAGGCTGCAGACCCCGTCACAAATTCTTCTTAAAACAAGATGTTGTAACTTGCAAAACCTATTTCCAATCCTAAAGGATTTTCTGCTTGTGCAAAGGGTTTGCGGTATCTTGACGACATCATTCTTCTCAGTATAGAATGGGCGGCTTGATGAGCAGCCTGTGATACAGACTGCTTTTTACAATAGAAAACTTAATATATGGAGGCGCAAACCTCCCCAGTACAGGGGATCTCTGCGTAGTTTATATGAAGCGTACTTATCAGCCAAACAATCTTAAGCGCAAGCGCACCCACGGCTTTCGCGCCCGTATGCGCACCGCTGACGGCCGCAAGGTACTTTCCCGCCGCCGCGCCAAGGGTCGCAGACGTTTAGTTGTTACCGTGAATGGTAAATAATACCTTTCCCCGCTCGTCAAGATTATTAACCAGCAGGGATTTTGATAAGGTATTTAAAAAGCCCGTCCGGGTCAGTGCTCCTGGAATATTGATTTTAGCCCACTATAATCATACAGATGAAGCAAGACTCGGATTGGTAATATCAAAAAAGGTTTTAAAGAGGGCCGTTTGGCGCAATAAAGTTAAACGGATTGTCCGCGAAGCCTTTAGAAACTCAAGGGACATCCTGCCCGCAGCCGATATTGTGTTTATCGCAAAAAAAGGCATTGGGGAGATTGGAAACAAACAGCTCAGCTCCTGTGTGACAAGACTATGGGATCAAGTCTCTCAACGGCTCAAAAGTCAGCAGTTGTAATGCTGAGAACCTATCAAAGAGTCATAAGTCCTCTCCTGGGACCCAGATGCCGTTTTTACCCCAGCTGCTCTCAATACACCATCGAGGCCATTTCAGAATGGGGTCTTGCAAAGGGTATCTATATGGGAACACTAAGGCTGTGCCGCTGTCATCCTCTTCATGAAGGCGGTATAGATCCTGTGCCTAAAAACCCACATAAGGTCTAATTCCTATGGAACAGCAAAGAAATCTTCTTCTTATTCTTTTTTTAATGCTTACCCTTTTTCTGTACTGGAGCTGGGAGAGCGATAAATTTGAGGCCCAACAGCGGGCTGAGCATGAAGCCGTACTTGCAGAACAGATGCTCACCGATGCCGCCTCCCAAAAGGCTGCTGCCAAACTTATTACATTACAGAGCGATGCCTTAAATCTTACCATTGACTTAAACGGCGGTGACATCGTAGATGCCAAACTCCTGAAGATTAGACAGGAACAAGGAAAGGATGATCCCTTCCATCTTCTAAGAGATCAGCCCGACTTCATATATATTGCCCAAAGCGGCCTTACTGGTACTGACGGCCCTGATGCTAAATCCCGTCCAACTTACACATCATCATCAGACTCTTATGTGATAAGGGAAGGAGAAAACGAAATCAGCGCCGATCTAGTGTACCAGGAAGGCGACGTCACCATTACCAAAACCTATACCCTGTACCGCGATGACGGCACCGCACAATCCAGAGCCTATGTTATCGATGTAAAGACCACTGTGGACAATAAAACAGACCGCACTTTGTCCATGGCTTTTTATGGCCAGCTTAAGCAGACGGTTGACAATTCCATGCTCAATCAATCCTCCTCTCCTTTCGGGATGGTGGCAGGAGCCTATCGCGGCACAGCATACAGCACCGCCGAAACCCGTTATGAAAAAAATAACCTTGAGGACATAGTTGAACTGTCTGAGGATAATGCCAATCTTGACATTCCCACCCAGGGAGGCTGGGTTGCCATGATCCAGCATTATTTTGTGTCCGCCTGGGTTGGCGATACCAAAGAGGGTATTGAAAACGTAATTTACTCCAATCAAAGCACTGAGGGCCGTGATGCCATTATCGGGATTAGAACCCGGGCTCAAAACATCGCTCCTGATTCAAGTCTGGTGTTTGATTCCAAATTATGGCTTGGGCCAAAAAATCAAGATCAAATGGGAGAGGTCGCCCCTAACCTTGACTTGACCGTAGACTACGGCTGGCTGTGGTTTATCTCCATTCCTCTTTACAAGATTTTGGAGTTTATCCATTCATATATCGGCAACTGGGGCTTTTCCATCATAGTCCTGACTATAGTGGTAAGGACAGTACTGTTCCCGCTAACCAAAGCCCAGTACACCTCCATGGCCAAAATGCGCCTTTTAACCCCAAAGATGCAGGAGCTTAGGGAACGCTATAAGGATGACCGCCAAAAACTGGGGCAGGAGACCATGCGCCTTTACAAAACCGAAAAGGTCAATCCCATGGGAGGGTGCTTTCCCTTGCTGATTCAAATGCCGATTTTCATCGCTTTGTACTGGACTTTAATGGAATCTACAGAGCTGCGCCATGCTCCATTTGTTTTTTGGATCACCGATCTTTCCGTTTATGATCCCTATTTTGTTACCCCCATCCTTTATGGGATCACGATGTTCTTTATCCAGAAGATGTCCCCTACGCCCATAAACGATCCCATCCAAAGAAAAATTTTTATGGCCATGCCCCTGCTCTTTACCTTTATGTTCTGTACCTTCCCTGCTGGACTTACCCTGTACTGGCTGATATCCAACTGCTTTACCATCTTCCAGCAGATAATTATCTACAGATCTCTTGAAAAACGCGGCCTTCATGTAAGAGAGGTTAAAAAAGCCGATTAATGCCATGACTGACACCATTGCCGCAATAGCCACCGCGCCGGGGCGCGGCGGCATATGCATTATCAGGGTTTCAGGAGACAAGTCCTCTGAAGCTGCAAAAAAAATTGCGAATCTTGCCAACATCAAACCCCGTTTTGCCTACTTTCGCAGCTTTAAGGATGAAAATGAGACTATAGATGAGGGCGTAGCCCTTTTTTATAAAGCCCCGCACTCTTACACTGGTGAAGATGTACTGGAGCTGCAAGGACACGGCGGTAATGTCGTGCCGCAGCAAATTTTAAAGGCCGTGCTTAAAATCCCGGGGATCCGCCAGGCAGAACCGGGAGAATTTACCAAAAGAGCTTTTTTAAACGGCAAAATGGACTTAACGGCAGCAGAAGCTGTGGAAGATCTCATATCTTCAGGCTCTCAAAGAGCTGCCAAAGCGGCTTTAAGCAGTTTGGACGGGGCCTTTAAGTCCCACATTGACAAGCTTTTGGACGGGCTTACCAATTTCAGGGTTCATCTTGAAGCCTGTCTTGATTTTCCTGAAGAGCATGAGGATTTTTTTGAAAGCACCAAGGCTGTTTCAGAACTTGGCTTATTGATTGCGCATTGTAAGGAGGCTTTGCATACTGCTCACTGCGGCGTGCTTTTAAATGAAGGCGCCCGCATAGTTCTTGCAGGATCTCCTAATGCGGGAAAATCCAGTCTTTTAAATGCCCTGGCAGGCCAGGATCGCGCTATCGTAACTCCGATCCCGGGTACAACCAGAGATGTACTGCAGATAAATATAGAAATAGGCGGGATCCCCGTCACCATGACGGATACTGCCGGGATCAGAGATAATCCCGGCGATGAAATAGAAGCCCTGGGGATAGCAAGAGCAGTTGATGAGCTTAAAAAGGCTGATTTAGTGCTTCTTATGATAGACGGCTCCCAAAAAACCGGGGAAGAGCGCATGATTCTCGAACGCATCACTAAACTTACAGAAGATCACCCCAATCTTCTTATTGTGGTATCAAAAAGCGATCTGCCACGTGATGATGCCACCACGGCCCTGCTTGAGACAGATCTCTTTAAACCCTTCGAGAAAATCTCCTGCTCCACCAAGGTTTCAGGCGGACTTGATAAGCTTAAGGCAAAGCTTCAGGAAGCTTTGGGGGTTATCCCAGAACAAGGAGTGTTTTCTGCCCGCTTAAGACATGTTAAGGAGCTTCAGGAAACCTTAAAAGCACTTGAAATGGCATTAAGCCAGCTTGACTTTGGAGATCTGGTGCTGTGCGCAAGAGAGGTCGGTATTGCCCAGAATCATCTGGGGCTTATCACCGGCAAAGTAACCTCAGATGATATTTTAGGCAAGATCTTCGCCTCCTTTTGCATAGGCAAATAAAACAAAGCCAAAGCTCTCCTGATAGACTGCAGTTTATGGGAAGAGATTAAGATTACTTTTGGGGCAGATCCTGGATCCTGAAACTGCAAACTCAAGCCTAAGCACCAGCTGACATAAGCTATAAAATAACAAAGGATCTTCTGCTAATCCTGAATCCACACTATTTTTGACAAGAACTTTAATTCTTTTGCGTGTCCATTAACAAATACTCTTTGAGCATCATGGAGCTTAAAGAAATGAAGCCTGCTTTAAGCTTTAGTGCCAATTGAGCGTAACCATCCTCCTGCAAATCCAAAGACGCGGTTTTTGAGGCTGCAAAAATCACCTTGTCCTCTGCCTTGTCGATAATTTTTAAACTAAGCCCTACCTCAGCTGTTCCTGCCAAAGTACCCCAGAATTGACTTACATTTACCCTGTAAAAATATTCTCCTTTATCCAAACCGCTTGTTATAAGCTCTGAGGCAAAAAGAAGCTTAAGTTCATTCTGCAGGCTTCCTGCATAGCGAAAATTGGTGCTTTCTACGATCTGAACCTCTGAGATCTTCATGAGCATGCCGCCTGACTGCACAGCAAAATCAGGGGCAATCTCCACCCTTGTAAGTACATCTGACGTATAAACTTCAGGGTTGACCTCCAAAGCAAGACTGATGCGCTCATAATTTATTTGCGAAGAACAGGCAGTTAACAGCATTAAAGCGGCAGCTGCTGTTGCAAGTGCTTTATTTTTGAAATTTATTTTAATACGCATTGCTGTTCTCCTTGGCCCTTGGGATCACCTCTTCACTTTGAGCGCCGAACAGTACACTTGAAGGGGCCTGCCCTATTTGAACCATGGCAGGCTTAAGATCCTGCAAAATCTGCTGGATCTCCTTTAACGTAGTATCCATGGTACGGTAAAACTCACTGTCACGATTGTAAGACTGCAGCATGATGCGAAAATTTTCAAAGGCCGTTGTCATCTTGGGCAGCAGCTCTAACCTGGCAATACTCTCATTGGATGATGTAAAAGCCTGCATGGCCTCAGTAAAGGCATTTAAAGAGGCCCTTAAATCACGAGAGATTCCCGTAAGATCCAAAGCGGAAAGATTGTCTGAAATCGCCTGCAATCTCTCATCAAAAGATCCCAGGCTCAAGGCCTTCATGGCAGTAAGATCCCGATAAGTCCCAAGAGAGCAGGAGTTCTTTTCTTCAGTAAAAACAAGATTAATTTTGTTGTCACCAAAAAGAAGCCCTGAAGATGACAAAAAGGCACATAAGGTGCCATTTTTCACGTGTTCGCTCATAATTTTCTTAATAAATTCTTTTTGTCCCCTGCCGTACTCAATGGCAATCAGCACCGGGATTTGGGCCTTGGAGGCAAATAACTCCTCCGGACTCTCAAACCAGGGAGCCTCGATAACCTGACCTATCTTCACTGAATTTAGAAAAACTCCCGATCCTCTGCTGATATTTTTGAGATCACCATCCATTAAGACCACGTATAGAAGAGACGAGTGCAGGGCATCAGCACGGGCAGCCTCCTCATTTTCAAACAAAGGGATCTCCTGCTTAAGATCCATTGGCAATGTGGTGTCATCATTGGTTAAAGAATCGAAAGCAAGGCCGCCTCTTACGATACTTTCAACAGAGTCGGTAGAAAAATTGACTCCTTCTGCAGAAAGATTGAAGTTAAAACCTGAGGTAAGCCAAAACCTGGTATTCTCCTTTAAAAGACTGATGTAAGGCTCTTCTATAAAAACCTTGTAATAGATCCTGGATGAGGGCAAATCCAGATCGCTTGTCAGCACCCTGCCGACATTTAATCCACGATAGGTTACCGCAAACCCCGGTGACAGATTTTTCCCGGATTCAGAGTAAAGATTCAGCACTACCCCGGGAAAGTCATCAACCAGAGGAGGGGGATTGTCAAGAGCTGTAAAGGAGGAGGACATGCGATCTGATTTGCCTTTGACGATCTGAAGATAGGTTCCTGATAACAGGGTATCAAGACCTGAGATCCCCGCTGATTCGACCCTGGGTTTGACAAGCCAGAACAGGGAATCCTCATTCAAAAGTTCTCCAGTATCAGGCTCCATTTGGATCGTAAGGATGGCATTGGTGTAATTATGGGCAAGTCTTACCCCCTCTACCCTTCCTACGGTCACAGAACGCATTTTTACCAAGGTTCTGCCGGCCTCAATTCCCTCGGCCGAGGAAATGGTAACCTCAATTACAGGCCCCTTATCGATGGTGTTTTTGTAAATCAGGGACAGAGTCACAATTAAGGCTAAAAAAGGGATAAGCCACACCAATGATATCCTGCGTGATTTTTCTTCCCTGGCTCTTAAAACAGATCTTTCACTCATTGATATTGTCCCAGATCAGTCTTTCGTCAAAAGATTCTGCTGCAAACATGGTAATTATCACTACGGAGAAAAAAGCGATTATGGCAAGTCCCGGATTGATGACCAAAAGACCGCTCATACGCACTACTGATGACATAATGATAACCACAAAAACATCAATCATGGACCATTTTCCTATAAAGGAAATGATTCTATAGGCAAAAGACATTCTTACAGAATGTTTTACCTTATGAAAACGTACTGCAAGCAGAATCCATGACAGAGCTAAAATTTTCAAGACCGGGATAAAAATACTGGCAAATAAAATAACCAGGGCCACAAAATAAGAATCCATCTGCCATAAGGAAATCACCCCTTCAACAATATTGGATCCTGTATTCCTTCCTAAATATTCAGTAAACATTATAGGGTAGAGGTTTGAAGGCAGGTATAAAATTGCAGCAGCAATTAGAAGTGCTGCTACTTTTTGGTAGCAGGCAAAGTCCCTCACTTTAAGCTTATGTCCGCACCGCGGGCATTTTAGATGCTGTGATTTGTTAAGGACGGCCCCGCATTCGCGGCACATGACAAGCCCCTGATCTTTTCCTTTTATTCCTGCACTTGCCTGTTCTATGGAGGTTTCAAACACCAGCCCCCACATCCTTGAAGGACGGACTTTGATGGTGACGTACAACAGCAGTACCGAAAATACTGCGGCAGCAAAAAATCCTGTATAAAAACCAACTTCTGCAAGAGCGGTAAGTTTCACCAGGGAAACCAGCACCCCCAATATAAAAACATCAACCATTGAGAAACGGTGACAAAAAGAGTACACCCTGCAGAAAAATCTTCCCGGCCTGTAGGCAAAAAGGCCGACATATACCACCTGACACAAAAGAATCACCGGCATCATCAGGGTAAAGAGGATAAAAAGATAAAGGAGAACAGACCAGTCTGCCCTGAGTACGAAAACAATGGAGGACAAACTCATCTGTTGATATATGGAAAAGCTGTTTACGGACAAAAAAGGAAAAAAAACCGCAAGATAAAGCATAATCAAGGCCGCAACAGCTATTGGTGCAAGATCTTTTAGAGAAATCACCGATCCCTGGCGCAGCACTTGACGGCACTGCGGACACACGGCTTTTTTGCCTCTTTGATAAGCAGGGAGCTTTACTACCAGATCACATGAAGGACAGAGAACAGTGGTAAGCTCCTTTTTATCCAAAGTCATCAACCCCTCAAAACTTAGGAAAGATTAGGGCAGCCAGCCTTAGTTTTACTACAAAGCATCAGACAAACCCTTCTTTTAAAATAACTTTTTTTTGCGCCAAAGATGCCTGGACATCGATAATACGCTGATTGGAGGATCCTCGAAAATCAAGATCGTATGACTTAAGTTTTTGTATAAAAGGACCGTCTACAACTACATCAAGATAAATTAAAAGCTCCCTTCTTTGAGGATCTTCGAGTAATTTGTCATAGGTAAAGCCCGAGTAGGACCACAGATTATAACCTTCCTGCTTTAGAATTCTGGAAAAAGCGACCAAAGGTCTGGGCTGAATAAAGGGCTCTCCTCCTGAATAGGTTATCCCCGTGATTAAAGGATCTGCTTTAATTTCCCGGTATAACACCGCAAGCTTAACTTCAATGCCGCCGTATAAAGGCTGAGCCTGTAAATTATGGCAGCCTTCACAGCGAAAGGGACAGCCCTGGGTGAATATGGCATAACGGATCCCCGGACCATCAACAACTGACTCCTGAACGACACCAGCGATCCGCAAATAGGTATTCTCAAGGACTGCTCTGTCGGTAGGATCCATAACTTGTCACGTCATGCCTGTTATCTTTTTGTTGATGTTATTTTGATACTGTAGTCTTAACAAGGCCTCTTACACATGCATGTGCTTAACTCTATCCCTTTCTTCTGCCCGCTTAGCATTATTAAAGCGATCCAAGGTTCCGACCAGGTAACCTGTTACCCTTCTGATCCTCTCAAATTTTACGCCTTCGCCTACAATGCCGTTACGGGCTTTCAACCTTGTTACCATCATAATGCTCCTTAACTACGTTTTGGTTAAAATGGTTAAAAATCGTTTATCCCCTGCAGACGCATTCTACACCAAGCTTTGAAAGCCGCTCTATTGTAACTCCCTCGCCGTCCCTGCGTCCGCATTTTGGACAAACATCATTAATTACACCTACATATCCACAAACCGGGCACCTGTCTACAGGATGATTAATTGAACCATACCCGATACCGCAATCTTTCATGTAAAGGATCACCTTTTCAAAGGCATCGACATTGCGGGTCAAATCCCCATCCATCTCCACATAGGAAATGGCCCCAGCATTACAAAGCGCATGATAGGGTGCTTCAATCTTTATCTTCTCTGCCGCTGAAATATTGTAATAAACTGGAACATGGAAGGAGTTAGTATAGTACTCCTTGTCGGTAATGCCTTCCATTTCTCCGTATAACTTGCGATCAATGCTTACAAAACGTCCTGCCAGCCCCTCTGCCGGGGTGGAGAACAAGGTGTAGTTAAGTCCTGTTTCCTTGGTTCTTTCATCACAAAGATCCCTCATATGGGAAATAATTTCATAACCAAGCTTTGCGGCCTCTTCACTTTCTCCATGATGTTTCCCGGTAAGGGCAACCAAACATTCTGCTAGACCTATAAATCCTACGGACATAGAACCATTCTTGATAACATCCGATATCTTGTCATCAAAATTAAGCTTGTAGGAGTCAATCCACACGCCCTGCCCCATCAGGAAGGGATAATTGTAGACATGCTTATTGGCAATGATGTCAAATCTGTCGGCCAATTGATTGAAAATAAGCTTTACTACCTTATCCAAGCTGTCATAAAAAAAGCTTATGGAGCCGTGAGCCTCAATGCCCAGTCTTGGCAGGTTTACTGTGGTAAAGGAAAGATTGCCCCTCCCTGGGATGATTTCCTTGGTCTTGTCATAATAATTGCCAAAAACCCTCGTACGACAGCCCATGACGGCAACCTCAGTCTCAGGGAAACCAGGCTTGTAGTACTGCATATTGTAGTCGGCATCAAGGAAGGAAAAATTCGGGAACAGACGCTTTGCAGATACACAGCAGGCCAGACGGAAGAGATCGTAGTTAGGATCTCCTTCCCTGGTATTAATGCCGTCTTTTACTTTGAAAATCTGCACTGGGAAAATGGGAGTTTCACCTCCACCTAATCCGGCATCAGTTGCAAGAAGAACATTTTTTATAATCATACGCTCTTCAGGGGTTGTTCCAGTACCATAATTTATCGAAGAAAATGGCACCTGGGCCCCGGCCCGGCTTTGCATGGAGTTTAAGTTATGAATAACAGCCTCCATGGCCTGATAGGTATCCCTTTCTATAAGCGTTAAGGCCTCTTTCATGACATAGTCAAGATCCTCACTGCTGCAGCTGCCCCCGGCAGATGTCATAACAGCCTTAACCTCAGCCTTTAGACGTTCCTGCGGTTCATCTGCAAGGACAGAGCCGTACTCCTTAAAGAGCTTTTCACCTAATTCTTTGATTTGACTTAAATCTATCTCATCATTGCGAAGCACAATATTTATCACCCTGCGCAAATGCTTTAGATAGGAAACTACTACATAGGGGGCCAGATCATACTCGAACATGGGGATTGACTGACCTCCGTGCATATCATTCTGATTTGATTGAATGGCAATGCAGCATAAGGCTCCGGCAGACTGAATGGATTGAGGCTCCCTTAAAAAGCCATGACCTGTGGAAAAGCCCCTTTTGAAGAGATCTTTAAGGGAGATCTGACAGCAGTTGATGGTCAAAAGATAAAAATCCAAATCATGTATGTGAATTGTGCCGTTGGTATGGGCAAGAGAATGCTCCGGTTTTAGAACATAGCGTTTTACAAAATCCTTGGAGCCTTCTGATCCAAAGCGAAGCATCAAACCCATTGGGGCATTGGCATCGATATTGGCATTCTCTCGCTTTAAATCCATATCAGCCGTTGATTTGGAGGTAAGATCACGAAAGATTCTGGTTAATTCTGCATTATAGGTTCTTACATTGGTCCTTTGCTGCCGGTAAAGAATGAAGTTTTTGGCTTCATCGGCCAAATCATGTTTTATAAGGGTTTTTTCTATAAGATCCTGGGTATGTTCTACAGTAGGAACAGATCCTACCTCCCCTTCTATGGCCTGCACCACTTCGGCGGTAAGTTCCACTACCAGTTCTTCATCCTGCTGCGTGACTCCGTCATCAGGATGAACGGATACCAGAGCTTTTTTGATGGCATTGGCGATCTTCTGCTGATTGAAAGTCACCTTGCGGCCATCGCGCTTAACAATGTGCCTAATCATATAACCTACTTAAAATAACAGGATGAACCGGGGATATACCTAATTTGCACTGGATATCCAAAAAGCCACGGCATCTATAAGTCAGTCTATCCTATCTTTAAAAACCAATCTGGTCAAATGAGACGACTCGATCATATCCTTGATAATAATCTTATATTTTTCAACTAAATATTTTGCAAAAGACTCTTTTCTTCTTTTTGTATTAAAGCTCTTCTTGCAAAAAATTCCCAATAACAAAAGGATCCTCAATCCCTTTTTTGAAGGATGTTAACAACTGCACAAAATTTGCCCTGCCGGTAACTTTTTTCCAAGAGGGGATTCAAAGTTGTTGCGAAAAAGATTCAAAGCCTGAGTTACCGAGTGATCAAGGTTTATGATTTCCACCTACACATCCTCCCCAAGAGCCATATTTACGAACGTTTAAATGATTTTGACGGCTTCTGTGAGTATACAACCCCAAAAGGCAACTCAAACTCCCATTCAACCGGGATCTTTTCCATTCCTGCTAACACTTTCGGGAAAATGGAGACATGACTTAAAGTTAGAAACCGCAAAATAGAAGTTCCCCAACTACAGTAACTATACCTGCCATGTTCTCCCATTCTACATAAGGGCCAGGCTGCCTCTATCATACCTTCTTCGCCTCATGATTCCTT
>CAYNSI010000064.1:0-11183 GCA_964399665.1 uncultured Enterobacterales bacterium
TTAAAAATCGTGCTCCTATGCGATTTTTTTGCAATTTTTGATAGTTATGAGAATTAAAGGTAAACGGATCGCTTTACTACCCAATTTCGATCGCTAAAAGAGCAATTGGCATCAATCCCAACAGGGGTCACTCTCCTGCCTGTCAAATGGCGTAAAAAAAGATCTAACCTCCTGCGGGGGTGATAGGTATACCTGACGCACAAGTTGATGGAAGGCCCCAGGGCTTCTTAGGGATATAAGACAGGGGACGAAACACCGCTTAAAACACGCTCAGAAGGCCGGTCGTCCAACTCTTGCAGGAGTGATTAAAGGTGCCTGTACGCTGCTCTATGACATGAGGAAGATCCTTGCAGCGTCAGTTACTGCGCTCCTTCCTTGCTCCTGCTCCTTAAAAGAGAGCTTTTAAAGAATTTGTTGAATTGTAAAAGTTTTGCCGGAAAAGTTGTAAAAGACCTAGTGTAAGATCCAAATGGAACAAGGAGGAGTAGTGTCAACCGGACAGAGCCTGCTCAAATTAAAATTTAACTTAGATCAAGATATTAAAATAACATGAGCTCTTATGAGGCATAAACATCCACTTGCAAAAATCCCTCAACTTACGTGCCAATGAGTGCAAATTTCATATAATAAGCCAGAAATTGGAATGCAGTAGGACTGTCTTATGGTTTATCTCATCTCTTTTATATTTTTTCTGCTGTTTTTTGTGTGTATGGCCCTGGGGTTTTTAATCAAAGGCAGGAATCTTAAGTCTGAGAGTGAGGCAAATGCTATTTTGGAAGGACTTACCTGCGCTTCCTGTAAAACCAACAGCTCTTGTATCGGGCATATCAATCCTAAAGCGGTCAAATCAGCGTCAGATTGCAAAAAAGACCTGAGAATCCCACACAAAGATATGGCTTAAAAGATCTTTTAAGGAGTTTGTGTGAAAAGAACCTATCTTAACGCGGCAGTCCTTGCTATAGGATCTGCCTTTTTATTTTCAGCCTGCGGCGGTGCCGATGAGAAGGCAGCCTTGCCTGATGCCTTTACTGCTGTAGATAGAGTAGAAGGCCAGACTATGGGAACTTTCTATGCGATAACAGTCCCAGGAGGCTATCCTGGCGGGGAGCAGGCCCTTAAGGATGATGCCCAGACTGTATTTAGGGAAGTTACTGATGCCATATCAACCTTTGATGACAATGCTGAACTTGCAAGATTTAACAATCACGCCTCAGTGATGCCTTTTGAAATCTCGCCTTTTCTTGCAGAAGTCCTGGCCGAGGTTATGCACAACTCCCTTTTGATAGGTTTTGCCTCCGATATTACCGTAGGGCCCCTGGTAAATCTGTGGGGATTTGGACCTGACAATATGCCTGAAAGAGCACCTTCCCAGGCTGAGATTGATGATGTTAAAACTTTTGTAGGTCCTGATAAATTTGAGCTTCGTCCGGGGAAGAATCCCCGTCTTGTCAAGATAGATCCCAGGGTGAAACTGGATCTTTCCACGGTAGGGGAGGGGCTTGCTGCCGATCTTGTGGCTCGAAAATTTGACCGTCAAAATATCGAGAATTACTTGATTTCAGTTGCCGGGGCCATTCGCACCAAGGGTCTTAATCCTAAAGGAGAGGACTGGAAGATAGGCATTGAAAATCCTGTTGATCCCTCAAGGCCCCCCATTGCGGTAGTGTGCCCCTTCGGCATGGCTATGTCCACTGCAGGGACATATCGAAATTTTTTCGTAGATGAAAAAACGAAAAAGCGCTATTCGCACATCATAGATCCTGCAACAGGAAGACCCGTTGAGCATTCTACAGTCTCCGTTACGGTAATATCTCAGTCTGCTCTTACCACCGATACTTTGGATACCGGTCTTTTGGTAATGGGAGCTGATGAGGCCCTTAAGTGGGCTGAGGCCAATGAAACGGCCGTTTATACCATAGAGATAGATGATAAGGGTGAGCCTGCAGGCCGTTACTCAAGATATATGGAGCCTTACTTAAAGTGTGAGATCCCAAGTAACCTGAGAAGCAGCCGGGAGTAATTATGCATCTTCATATTCTGGGAATCTGCGGTACCTTTATGGGAGGCATTGCAGCGATTGCCCGCAGTGCAGGATTCAAGGTTACCGGATCTGACAGAAATATTTATCCGCCCATGAGCACTGAGCTTGAGAAGGCAGGGATTGACATTATTGAAGGCTATGAGGCGCAGCAGCTTGATCTTAAGCCTGATCTGGTGGTGGTAGGCAATGTTATGAAGCGGGGCATGCCCGTGGTTGAGCGCCTGTTAAATGAGAACATGCCTTATCTTTCAGGACCGCAGTGGCTTTATGAGCATTGTCTCAAACACAAAAGGGTTCTGTGTGTCTGCGGTACCCACGGCAAGACTACTACATCTGCTATGCTCGCCTATATTCTGGAAAAATGCGGCAAAAATCCAGGCTTTCTTATCGGGGGTGTTACCGAAAGTCTGGGAGGGTCGGCTAAGTTTACCGACAGTGATTTTTTTGTCATCGAAGGGGATGAATATGATTGTGCCTTCTTTGATAAAAGGGCCAAGTTTGTACACTATCACCCTGAGGTGGCCGTTTTAAATAACTTAGAATATGATCATGCCGATATTTACGATGATTTAAGGAGTATTCAAAGACAGTTTCACCATCTGGTACGCACCATTCCCTCAAAGGGGGCCGTAATCGTTCCTGAAAGCTGTGAAAGCCTTGATGAAGTGCTCAGAATGGGACTTTGGTCAAAGGAGGTCAGAACAGGAGGTGTCAGCGGGCTTCATGTAAAGCCTCTTAAAGCAGGAGGGGAAGCGTATGAGCTTTACTATGGCAGTGATTTCATAGGCTCTGTGGCAAACCAGGGCCCCATGGGACTTCATAATCTTCATAATCTTGTTATGGCCGCAGCTGCAGCCCATGAGGTTGGCATTGAGTATCACGATGCCCTTAAGGCTCTTGCTTCTTTTACCTTTCCCAAAAGGCGCATGGAATTAAAAGGAGAGGTAAATGGAATCAAGGTTTACGATGATTTTGCCCACCATCCTACTGCAGTTAGGTTAACCACGGAAGCCCTAAGGGCACATGTAGGGCGCGGTGAGAAGATCATAGTAGTCTTTGAGCCCAGATCAAATTCCATGAAAGCAGGAGTCAATGCACAACTGCTGCCCCACGCTTTTGATGCAGCAGACTGGGTTTTTGTCTATGCTCACAAATCTGTAAGCTTTGATGTCAAAAAAGCCCTGGACGGATGTAAGATCCCCTTTGAAGTTGAGGATTGTTTTGACACCCTGGTGGCAAAGGTAATTGACAAGGCGCAATCTCGGGCCTCCATATTGTGTATGAGCAATGGCTCCTTTAATGGGATCCACGCAAGGCTCCTTGAGGAGTTGAGGACGAGGTAATTGTACTAGTTGAGCAATGCTGTCAGGCAGGAGGAATCATGGCTGAAGACATTGTCAACGATGAAGAGGTTCTTGAAAATCAAGAAATAACCTTTAATGCATACGATCTCTGCCATATTATAGGCTGCACGCCGGTCTTTGATGCCAATGCCCAAATCCCCTTTTGCTATCTGTCATTTACTGCAGGGAACCGGTTTATTACCGATGCCCTTGAGGAAATGCATCTTCACTATATCCTGACGGAATTTTTTATAAGGCGTAAAATAGCTTCCCTGATAGGGGAGGGCAGGGCTGCCATTGTCGGGCTCCCCCTGTCAGAACAGATTATGAAGTACGTCAATGATTTCCCCCTGGAAGATCTCGTCATTCACCTGGGAAAGTATGAAGAGCCCTCCGTAGAAAATCAGCAGCTGCTAAGAAAATTAAGCCATCTTAAAGTGCGCTTTGCCCTTGACATGGATACCTTTCTTGGTACCGCATGGCATTTTTGCAGAGGTTATGTTGACATGGTAGTTGTAGATGTTAACTATAAGTACCTTGATGTAGATCTGATGCTGTATCGTCAGATAAAGCGGGGGCTTCCCCATCTTAAGCTTGTTTTTAAAGGTTTTTCCTCCAACGAGGAGTTTGAGAGGGCCTCACGGCTTGGGGCTGACTATATAGCGTCCAATTTAATTGATCAGAGAATGTACGCTATTTTAAGAGAAGCGTATCTTGCATACCCCAAGCATTATCTGATGCTCAAGCTGCTTATCAAAGACGAGCCTGACCTTACGCAGATTTCCTATCTTGCAGGCGATTTACCGGGCATGATTGAAGGATTTTTCAGAGCGGTATCCTATATTTCCAGCAAGCGCGAGGCAAAAAGCGGCGCGTCCTCCGTCAAGGATGTGGTAACCCAGTTTGGTAGAGAACTTACGGTCTCAATTTTTGCTGTGGTTTTGCTGTATTTAGGTTATATCACATTTAAGGAGGTCCAAGGAGACAATCCTCCGGGTAATTTGTCTCTGCTTCCTGTTAGAAACTCTTTGATAAGAGGCCTTTTTATCTATTTTCTCTTAAGGCATGCAGGGCAGTCTGAGACTTTGCAGACGCAGGGATTCATCACGGGACTTTTTTCAATATGGGCAGAAGCTTCCTTCAAAGTAGGACTGCCTACGAGAGCCTTAAATCTTTTCTATAAGAACAACGTTAAAAGCGGCGCCAAGTTCGGTTCTTTGGTAGAAGCAATTCATGGCTTTGAATCCATCAATCTAACGGAAATTGCAGGCGCGTCCCTTGATTCAGAAATATCTGTGGGGCTTATGATTAAATCCTATGACAAGGCCCTGATGCTTACTGAAGAGCTTATGCAAAACTTTTTTTCAAATAGCAACTCCGCATAAGGGCAGCTTACGGGCCTGATAAGACAGGATAGTCTGCCCCTTTTGCCGCTTTTCTCTTAAGTATTTTAACCCTGGTGGAACATGGCCGAGATTGATTCTTCGTTGGAGATCCTTCTTATAGCTTCTGCCAGCATTGGAGCCAGGGTCAGGTAGCGCACTTTTTTTAAGGCGGAAATTTCAGAACGGGCCGGAATGGTATCTGAGACTACCAGCTCATCCAGCGTGGATTCGGCCAGATTTTTGGCGGCGTCCCCTGAAAGTACCGGATGGGTGGCATAGGCTACTACGCGTACGGCGCCCTTTTCCTTTAAGGCATCAGCGCATTTGCACAGAGTGCTGCCGGTATCGATGATGTCATCTACTATGATACAGTCGCGCTCCTTTACATCTCCTATAAGGTGCATTACCTCGGAGACATTAGGACGCGGGCGGCGTTTGTCAATAATGGCAATATCGGCATTATTGAGTAGTTTGGCGATGGCTCTGGCGCGGACGACGCCCCCCATATCAGGGGATACCACAACCGGGTTTGAAAGTCCCTGCTCGAGCATGTCCTCAACAAAAATTTGGGAGCTGAAACAGTTGTCTACGGGGACATCAAAGAATCCCTGGATTTGCTCGGCATGAAGATCTACGGTCAATACCCTGTCCACCCCGACGCTTGAGAGGAAGTCCGCTACTACCTTGGCTGTGATGGGAACTCTGGCCGAGCGCAGGCGGCGATCTTGTCTTGCATAACCAAAATATGGAATCACTGCGGTAATGCGACCTGCAGAAGCTCTGCGCATGGCATCAATCATGACGATGAGTTCCATAAGGTTATCATTGGTGGGAGCACAAGTTGATTGGAGAATAAAAATATCGCAGCCGCGGACATTTTCATTGATTTGGACATGGATTTCGCCGTCACTGAAGCGATCCACGGTTGCATTGCCAAGGTGAGTATATAATCTCGAAGCTATGCGTTTGGCAAGATCCGGAGTGGCATTGCCGGCAAACAACTTCATATCAGCCATATGTTGATCCTAATGGTGAATTTAAGCCTTTTACAATTCATCTAAGGCATCGAAAACCGGAGAGCGTGATGCAATGGCAGTTGCAAAGACAGCCTGGTAATCTTCCAAAATGAGTTCGGCGCAAGCTTTTTTGGCCTGTGCTTCATCATTAAACAGAACAAAACAAGATGATCCGCTCCCTGACATCTGCGCTGAGCCGTATTTTAGCAGTCCGTCCAAAGTTAGTCCAACCAGAGGATGGCTTTTTCTCACCGTGGGGGTAAAGTCATTTAAAAACGGCATCTTAAGAAGATCCTCAAGGCACCTTTTTGGGGAGTCCCTTTTTAAATCAGGATCTGCAAAGGCCGCTTTGGTGTTAACACATACTTTGGGGGTGACTACCAAAACGCCTTTAGGTTCAAGTACAACGTCTGTTAAGTCCTCCCCCCTGCCTTGAGCAAAAGCGCTTTTGCCCTTAACAAATACAGGAACGTCAGCACCAAGCTGCACTGCAAGATCTGCTAATTTATCATTGGAAAAATTAAGCTTAAAAAGCCGGTTTAGGACAAGCAGGGTGGTGGCAGCATTGCTGGATCCGCCGCCTAGCCCTGAGCCTTCGGGGATCTTCTTGTCAACCTTAATATGGATCCCCTTGTTTTTAAAGTGGCCGGGGGCTTGTTTTTTTAAAAGCTCAAAGGCCTTGAAGATGATGTTTTTTTCCACGGGACAGGAGAAGCTGCCTGCAATGGTGCAGGTGCTGCTTGAAGTCTCCTCAAAGACCATGGTATCGCCGTATTTTAAGAGAGCAAAAAGAGTTTGGAGATTGTGAAAGCCGTCGGGTCTTTTTCCTGTTATGTAAAGGAATAAATTGATTTTGCAGGGGCTTGTGCAGGAGAAAATCATCAATTGATGCTCTCAACTGAAGTTACTGCAATCTTAAGCTCAAGTTCAGGGCTTTGCATAATGATTTCAGAAGGCAGGGCAAAGCCTTGGTATTCTAAAAAGCTGTTGTATACAAAATAGAAGGGGGAAAGGTTTAAGCCAAGAGGTTTTCCTTCTTCATCATAGACCATGCCCTCTATAGAAAGGCCCAAAAGTACTGCTGCAAGATCTACGTTTGTAAATGAGACCTTAAATCTTTGGGCAAAAAGTTCGCCTATAGAATTTCCCGTCCTTGTAATGCCGTCTGCAAAAAGGGAGTAGCTGTTACCTTCTTTTTTAAAGGATGCCACCTCACCTCCCAGGGAATTTGTTAAGGTAAGGCTGTATTCACCGGGATTTTTTTGCATGAGAAGATAATATAAGGAAAAGCGGCCGTCGGGTGCGAAGACGCCGATCCTGCCGCGCTGGGTAATTGCAGTGATGGAGTTTACTTTTTCTCGCTGCATCTGCCAGTAATGGGCACCTTGTCCTGCAGGGCTTACTTCAAGGGAGCTTTGACATCCTGAAAGAATCAGACAGGCACAAAAAAACAGAGCTTTTGATAATCTTGCTATGGTCATTGGTCAATTGGCGCCGTTAAAATCGCGTACAGTCCTGAAAATTTCGATAAGTCTTGAGTGCATCTTAAAGCTTTTAAGCATCAGATTAGAACTTTCAAGGTCACAAAAGCCTGCTTCCCCTTTAATATGAGACATGGCTTTAGAGTAGGTTTCAGACCCGTAGATATCGGTTATGGCCTTTGAATAGCTGTCAAAATCACCCTGTTCATCAAGTTTGATCTTAAGAAGATCCACAAGGCAGCGATAGAAAGTCAAACGCTTTAAGCTGAAAATTTCCAGGTTGAAGTTTACTGTCCATGTCGCATAGGTAAGGGCGCTTTGAAAATCCCCGGCCTTCAGGGCCAAAAGGCATTTGAGCTCGCCTACCCGCAAAGTTTCCCAGGGGCTGCCCTCATCAGGAAGGATCCCCAAAAGATTTTTGAGCAGGGCATCATTGGGAAAGTCGTTGGTATCTGAGTTTAACTCATTCAAATAGTCCTGATATACCTCAGGTGATTCATCAGAACTTGGCAGACCCAATATTGCTTCCTGAAAATCAATGGCCTGGGCATTGTTATTGTAGATAAGATCATCAACAGGATAGATTTCCGACATGCCCGGGACAATAACTCTTACTACCGGGACCTCAAGATTAAGGCAGCGGCGCACATAAATATCAAATCCCAATTTATCTATGACATAGCGCAGAGCCTGAAACTGATCGGTAGTAGATCCTGAAAAATCCCAATGCACAAAACGGTGGCTTGCCGGAGTTTTGAACATCTTAAGAGGCAGCAGGCCCGTAGAATCAATAAAATGGCTTTCAATATTGGTGATGTCAGCGCAGGCATCTAGATCATGGCTTGGAGGATCAAATGCGTCCAAATCGGCAAAGGTTCGTCCCTGCATGAGCTCTGTTAAGGTGCGTTCTAAAGCAGCTTCCAATATGGGGTGGGCTCCAAATGATGCTGCCGCGCCGCCATTGCTTTGATTAAAGAGCACTACACATACTACGGGAAACTGCCCGCCTAAGGAGGCATCATAGCAGCGCGCCATAAAGCACCCTTGGTTTAAACTTTTAAGGGTATCCAAGGATTTGGGGTATTTTGCCAGGATCTCGGGGGGAATTTCAGGAAGAGAGATCCCCTTTGAAATTATCTGCTTTTTAACATAGCGCTCAATAATTTCCGATAATGCCTGTACCAGGGCTTCAGGCTCGGTGTTGCCAGCGCTCATGCCATTTGAGCCGTAAAGATTATCAAGAAGGTTTACGGGAAAATAAACCTGCTGTCCGTTTCTGACATTGATAAAGGGCAGGGTACATACTCCCCTTGAAAAAGATGATGATCCCAAATCAACAAGATTTTCAAGTTTTAAATCCGATCTTAGGTAGAACTCCCTGAGGGAGGCTGTCAAAAGCCCCGTGGGAATTTCACTGTCAGAGCCATTGTCAGAATCATCTTCAGCAAGAGGGAACCACTTTTCATCCCTGCAGTAAACAAAATTATCACTGGCAGTTTCATTCCCCAAAAAGAATTCATTAAAGGTATTGAAAGTTGCCAGCCTCTCAATCATCTCTCCGTAGGCAGAACAAAGGGCCGCTTCGTAAGTTGCCCCTTTGCCGTTTGAATAGATCCTAGGGCAGGAAGCCTCCTCCAGGTGAATAGAATGCAGACTGGGCAGGGGATTTAGGTAATCCCTTTCGATGAGATCCAGTTTCAGATCCTGTGCCAGTTTTTTAAAGCGCACAAGAGTCTCTTCGGCAGGAGCATCCTTGCCTGGAATCATAGTAGGCATGAAATGTTTCCAAAATTGCTGTTTATTACTGCATTCTAGCACATTAGAATCATGTATCATGCATGCAAACAACATGGGCACGGTAAGTTTTATGAGTGACCGGGAAGCTGACAAAGACAATATTGGAAAGAATGCCCAAAATGAGGCTGATGCAGGTGGCGCTGATAATAGCAGGTGCCCCCTTGAGGGTATGGGCAAAATGGTCTTTAACAAAGACAGCCTTGAGGTCATAAGACGCGCTGCAGGAGATCCTAGTCCTAAACGCTATGAGATGCCGTCTGATATCAGGGAGCGTCTTGATGAAATAAACAGGCAGGCACGGCTGCAAGAAAGCATGGAGGATGAGGGAGGTTCCCGTTTTTATGATAAGGCTTCACGAATTTTAAATCGCAGCCTTAAAAAAAGCAGGGAGACTTCTCTTAGGCTCAAGCGGAATTTTAAAATATTTTTAGTGGTGGTGCTGTCCTTTGCAGGATACTATTTATACGGGGAGTATTTAAAAAAAGATGTAGACAGCATCGAGGCCCTGCAGCAGACGGTGCCCCTAAGGCTTGATGAGAATACCGTTTTAACGGCGGTTGAAAACTTAACTTCTGAAGTGATCCTGCGAATTACCAAGGATGCTGATTATGATGCAGCCGTAAGTCCGGAAGAAAGGGAAGCAGAACTTAATCGTATTGCCGACAATGCACAACAGTTGTGCAAAAATTCTCTTTTAGGACAAATTGTAAGAAACGGCCGCAATCTCACGGTAATATTAGCCGCAGAAGATGGCAGTT
Organism: uncultured Enterobacterales bacterium; assembly: GCA_964399665.1. Classification (GTDB taxonomy): domain Bacteria; phylum Pseudomonadota; class Gammaproteobacteria; order Enterobacterales; family Succinivibrionaceae; genus Avisuccinivibrio_A. The sequence goes on from CAYNSI010000064.1 coordinate 9,822, forward strand.
ATGAGCGCCGTATTGAGATAAGGCAATGTGATCTTTGATTAAGTAAAATGATTAACATTAAAAATTGTTGGCAGCCTTTTGAGGCATAAGACTAAGGCAGGTGTGATAAAGATGAGTAAGAGGAAATTAGGCATTGTCGGCTACCGCGGAATGGTAGGTTCAGTCCTGATGGACCGTATGGTGGAAGAACAAGACTTTAATTTCGCAGATGCGTACTTTTTTTCCACCTCCCAGGCAGGGGAAAAGGCTCCTTCGGTAATAGGCCGCCATGATTGCCTGGTGGAGGATGCTTTTGATTTTGATACCCTGCTTGAAATGGACATTATCATTTCTTGTCAGGGCGGTGATTACACCACCAAAGTTTATGATGAGCTTAGAAAAAGAGGTTTTAAGGGCTATTGGATTGATGCTGCCTCTACGTTGCGCATGAGGGATGATTCTTGCATCATTCTGGATCCTCTCAACCGAGAAGTTATCGACAGGGCATTAAATGACGGTATCAAGACTTTTGTAGGCGGTAATTGTACCGTAAGCCTGCTGCTTATGGCATTGAAAGGCCTTATTAAGGCAGATCTTATAGAATGGATTTCCACTTCAACTTACCAGGCAGCTTCAGGGGCCGGTGCCAGGCATATGCGCGAGCTTTTGTTGCAGATGGGAGTGCTGCATGATTGTGTCAAGGACGAGCTTGCAGATCCAGGAAGTTCTATTCTGGAAATAGAAGAGAAAGTTCGTGAGACCATGAATTCTAAAGCCATGCCTACAGACTGTTTCTCCTATCCTCTTGCAGGTTCCGTGCTGCCGTGGATCGACAAGCCGCTTGAAAACGGCCAGACCCGTGAAGAGTGGAAGGCCATGGCAGAAGCCAATAAGATTCTGGGCTTAAAGCCCGGGACTATTCCCATAGACGGCAATTGCGTCAGAATTTCCTCGCTGCGCTGTCACAGCCAGTCCCTTACCATCAAGCTTAAGAAAGATGTCTCGGTACGCGAGATTGAAGACCTTATAAGAAAGAATTACTGGGCTAGGTTTATTCCCAATGTCCAAGATATGACCTTAAGGGAAGTAACACCCGCTGCAATCTCAGGATCACTGTGGGTGGCCATTGGTAGAATTCGTAAGATGAACATCGGGCCGCTTTATCTTTCAGCCTTTACGGTAGGAGATCAGCTGCTATGGGGAGCTGCAGAGCCTCTAAGGCGCATGTTTCGCATTCTCGCCCATGGTGATTGTGGGATTTAATCCTTGACATCGTAAGGAATTTCACCATGTGAAAAAACGCCTCTTGCAGGAAATTAGTTGGAACTTGATTTTTAGGGTAGCTGAAAAAGCCTTTGGATGGGGTCGGACTGCTGTCCAGGG
>CAYNSI010000065.1:0-9320 GCA_964399665.1 uncultured Enterobacterales bacterium
TATCGGCAGCGGCGGTTTAAAACTTTAAGGGTTTTTTAATTTTTTTTACTCCCCCCAAAAGCGCCTGAGGACGGGGTTTTACGAACCCCATTAAGACCCCTTAAGAAAAGTTGGCCTGCGGTATTAAAGGCCTTTTGAATACCAAACTGTCTTAAGAATAGAAGTTGACATTCCCCACGCCTAAAGGAATATTCTCGCTTCTCCCACCACAGCCGCCTGTTTTGTGCTTCAGAAGGTCTTACATGATGCCGACGAGCGTAGATTTTTGGTCTGTCCTGCTCTATGCAGAGAATACTCTACAGCATTAACGCAAACAAAAGCATGCTCAGGAGTAGCTTACATCCCCATCGTCAAAGCGAGGAGTTTTACGCCGCATTTGATAACAGTAAGGTTCTGCTGCAGTCCATATTTGTGCCTTTAGAGATTTGGGGTTTCCTCAAAAAGTTTTCTTCTTTCCATCAGATCGGCTCTGCGGGCTTTTGCCATGCCTGATATTACCCTTTTTTGTTTTTTAACTACGGAAAGCCACGCAAAGAAGGTTCCTATGGAAACTATCAGCACGATAATTGATGCCAGGGCATTGATCTCAGGTGACAGGCCCCGGCGCACTGAGGAGAAGATCAGCATGGGCAGGGTGGTGGAGTCAGGGCCTGCCACAAAGGAGGCTATTACCAAATCATCCATGGACATCGTAAATGACAACAGGAAGGCGGCAATTTCAGCAGGCATAATGGCAGGGAGGATCACCGCAAAAAATACCTTGATGGGGCCTGCTCCCAAATCCATGGCAGCCTCCTCTATGGAAATATCAAGTTCCCTGAAGCGGCTTCTTATTACCACCGTAGTATAGGAGGTGCAGAAAGTCACGTGGGCAATCCAAATTGCCGACATGCCTCTGTTGGCAAAAAAAGGAATAATCTCTCCTAAAGTCACAAAAAGCAGCAGCAGTGACAGTCCGGTGATGACCTCAGGCAGTACCAGCGGCGCTGTTATAAAAAGTACAAAGGCGCTGTCACCCTTGAAGGAAGTTACCCTTACCAGAACATAAGCTGCCAAGGTGCCAATAATTACCGAAGCGCAGGCAGTAAAGAGGGCAATCGTCAGGGAAATTCCCACGGCCTTTATGATGGCATCATTGTTAAAAAGTGACTGATACCAGCGCAGCGAGAACTCGGTCCAGACAGTTACCATCTTGGATTCATTAAAGGAATATACCACCAGTGTAGCAATGGGCAGGTACAGAAAAATGAGGGTTACAAGAAAGATTACCCCTCTTAAAAGGGTCTTATTTCCCGGCATTGTTCTTCTCCTGCTCCCTTCTTTCAAACTTGTAGAACAAGGTGATCGGGATAATAAGGATCACCAGCATGGTAATGGCAACGGCACAGGCTAAGGGCCAGTCACGATTGTTGAAAAACTCCTGCCATAAAATGCGTCCTATTAAAATGGAGCTCTTGCCTCCCAAAAGCTCGGGGATCACATACTCCCCCAAAGCGGGAATAAAGACCAGCATGGAGCCTGCTATGATGCCGCCTTTGGTTTGTGGTACCAGGGTGTTGAAAAAGGTCTTTAAGGGCCTGCAGCCTAAATCATAAGCTGCTTCTATTAAAGAATAGTCAACTTTCATCAATGATGAAAATAAAGGCAGTACCATAAAGGGTAAATAGCAGTAGACAATACCGATATACACTGCAAAATCAGTTTGCAGCATTTGTATGGGGCTGTCGATGATCCCAAGTGCCATCAGGCAGTCGTTGATAAGGCCGTCTTTTTTAAGAATGGTCATCCATGCATAGATCCTCACCACCAGGGAAGTCCATGAGGGCATAATAACCAGCATAAACATAACGTTCCTTATTGCAGGTTTGGCAGTAGCCAGGGCCCAGGCTATGGGAAAGCCTATCAACAGACAGAATATGGTGGAAAGACCGGCAACTCCTACTGATTTTAGATAGGACTTGATATAGGTGCCGTCAATGTCGGTAAAGATTGAAGTGTAATTTTCAAGGTGCAGGATGATCTGCATCGCCCCTTCCTGAAAAGTGACCAGCGGTGAATAGGGCGGTATGGCAATTTCACTTACCGAAAGTGAGATTTTGAAAATAATAAGAAAAGGCAGGAGGAAAAACAGCAGCATCCAAAGATAAGGCAGGAAGATCAGAGCATAATCACGCCAGGTATTCTCGCGCCTGACCTCTTTGATTACCTTACGGTTTCTTTGAAAAGAACGCTTTATAAAAGACAAATTGGCTGAAAATCCTGCTGACATAACTGCTCCTTTAAATAGTCAGGGCAATGCAGGACTCAGGATCCCAGGAGAGGTACACATGATCCTCCCAGGTAGGAAGTCCTTCCTTGAAACGGTCTACATTAGGAAGGGTGGCTGCCACCAGGGCCCCATCCTTAAGCCTTACATAATAGGTTGAGATATCCCCAAGGTAGGCAATATTTTCAACGTCTCCTTCACACCAATTGGTATTTTCAGCAGGCTTTTTGTGGGAGATATAGACTTTTTCTGGACGCAGGGCAATAGTAAGCGGCATTCCGTCTGCCAAATCCACATCATGGGTAAGCTCAATTAAATTTGGAAAAGCTAAGGTTTGGATTAGGGACTGGGTGGCACATGAGGATTGCAAATGGCAGTCAAAGATATTGATCGACCCTATGAATTCAGCACAGAAACGGCAGTTGGGGTTTTCGTAAATTTCCCTGGGCCCGCCGATTTGGATAAACTGCCCCTGATCCATGATGGCAATACGATCGGCCATGGTCATGGCTTCTTCCTGATCGTGGGTTACCATAAGGCAGGTAACCCCAACGGAGTTTATGATATCAACAAGCTCAAGGCGCATCTGTTCGCGAAGTTTTTTATCTAAAGCTCCCATAGGCTCGTCCAAAAGGAGCAGTCTTGGTTCTTTGGCAAGAGATCTTGCCAGGGCAACACGCTGCTTTTGTCCTCCGGAAAGCTGGTAGGGCTTTCTGTCAACGTATTCTTCCATGTGCACCAGGTGCAGCATTTTATCGACGCGCTCTTCAATTTGTTTTGCAGGAAGTTTTGACTGCTTCAGGCCAAAAGCGATATTCTGCCTTACTGTCATGTAAGGAAACAGGGCATATGATTGAAACATCATATTTAAAGGACGTTTGTAAGGAGGGATCCCCGTCAATTCCTTACCGTCCAAAATAACATTTCCGGCGGTGGGTTTTTCAAAGCCTGCCAGCAGTCTTAACAATGTGGATTTGCCGCAGCCTGATGAACCTAACAGGGCAAATATTTCACCTTCGTATAAGGTAAGGTCGACATTATTTACGGCAGGAAAGTTGTCAAATTCCTTAATAAGCCCCTTAATTTCCAAAATGGCTTTGCGGTTTTGCTCCTGGGGACTTTGTTTCATCCCCGGAAGTACATTCACAGTTTTCCTGTTAGGATCCAAATTGTTCTTTGCAGCAGTATTGTCAGCAGCGGTAACCTTTTCCACTGTAAGCACTCCACCTAAACAACATGGGAGGGAACATTAAGGGCACACAACGCGGCCCCGGCTGTCCCAGGCGGTAATTTTATTGCGTATGATAAGCAAAAAAAAACAAATGAAAAGCAGTTTTTTGTAAAATAGCAAAAATTCTCCACCATGGTTTAAAAGTTTCTAAAAAACAAATAGTTATTTGGACAAAATGCATCTTGTGCCATCAGGATTGTCCTTTTTTAAAGCATTTTTATTTCCACTTCATGCCATCTGTGCCAAAATCAGGATTAGGGAGTTAAGGTTTATGAGCAGAATCAATCCATTCCGGCACACAGATTTTATATTGTCACAGGGGGCTGAGCGAAACTGCGGCAGGCTTATTCATGAGCTTGGCTGCAAGAAGGTTTTGCTTTTGTGCGGCAGAAAAAGCACCCCAAGGTCCGGAGTGCTTGAGCGCATTAATCGATCTTTGTTTAATGAGGGTATAACCTGTCATACTTTAGATGGGGTGGTGTCCAATCCTGCAGTAGAAGAGATCCACGAGGGCATAAGACTTGTAAGGGTGCATCAAATTGACTTTGTGCTTGCAGTAGGCGGCGGATCTGTTATTGACAGTGCCAAGGCCATAGCATCAGGGGCCATGATTGACGGTGATGTCTGGGATCTTTTCACTGGCAGCAGAGCAATTAAGGGGGCTCTTCCCGTAGGGGTGGTGCTGACCTTTTTGGGGTCGGGATCTGAAAGCTCCCCTGTTGCGGTAGTAAATAACATCAATGATCCCCATAAGGTGCGCCGGGTTATTTCATCAGAACACCTAATCCCCAAATTCTGTATTTTAAATCCTGAAGTGACCTTTACCACGTCAGCTAAGGCCACAGCAGTCGGTGCCATAACCATGCTATCCTGCGTTCTAGCCCGCTATCTTGCCGTCCCCCACGGCTCGGCCGCCCTGCCCAAAGTTATGGAGGCGCTGATGGCATCAATTGTCAATGCCATAAGAAGATGCCGTGAAAATCCTAATGATTTTGAGGCAAGATCTGATTTGATGTGGGCTGAGATGATGGCCTATCAGGGGGTCATTTCCAATGTCCAATACGGGGACTTCAATGCCCATGCTCTTGAATATGCCTTATCTGATTTTTGTAATAAACCTTATGGCAACGCTCTGTCCCTGATAATGCCCGCTTACCTGTGCTACATTTTGGGAGACAATTTAATGCGTCTGGCGCAGTTTTCCCACAAGGTGTTGGGGGTGCCGCTTTATTTTGATAATTTAAGAAGAACCGCCAGGGAGGGGATCATCTCCTGGTACAGGCTCATGAGAGAATTTGAACTGCCCACCTCTTTAGGGAGTATTAACCTTGGGCCCGAGCATATCCCTGGGATTGTAAAGTTATTACCATTTGAGGACAATCTTTTTCCAAGCTCCGTTCCTTTGGATCTGGCAGCCTGTGAGGCGGTCTATACTTTTGCCGTAACCAATCCGTGGCAGGAGGACAACAAAGCGGCCCTGTCCTGAATTAAGGCTCACAAACAGCCTCTGTTTTAGGAGTGTCCGGGATCTTTATTGCTTTTGGCAGTTTCGGTGATCTCCGTGGTACTGCCACTTGCTGTCTGCAGGGAGGCTGAAGCTGTGGATCTTCCGAAAGGAGTTCTGGCCGCGATGAGGTTGGGACTCTCAGAGATCCCGGCTTTTAAATTGCCTTCTTTACTTTCAGCAGTTAACGCAGTTTTTTGCTGAGGCTTTCCTGCTTTGTCAGCATTTCCTGCCTTATCAGCCAGAACTGATTGTGCTCTTGCTGATCCTGCAGTTTCTTTGGGACTTGCCTCTTTTTTGCTGCGGCTGTTGTCATCTCTTTTGGCATCATTGGTGACTGTGGCCTTAAGCTCGGCAGCTTTTTGCAGCAGCAAGCTGGGGCTTGCAGGATTTGGGATGCTTTTTTCCCGTGCGGCAGTTTTTAGTACCTTATTGTTAGGCAGCGGTACTTCAGTTTTGACTGTTTTTTCTGTCTTATTCTGCGGTTGACTCAATGGTACGGTTTGTTCCAAAGGTTTGGCTGCGGTATCAGGAAGTCTGGTGTCAGGCTCGGGCACAGACTCAGGCACAGTTTCGGTTTTAGGATCTTTAAAGGGATCCTGGTTTTTGTCTGAATTGGCATTTTCAATGACACTTTCCGTTTCCCGGTTAATCCTGTTTAAAACCGCAAGGGAGTCCATCATGGCAGGGATAAAGGTACAAATATATTCTAATGCCTCAACCCTTACCCTTTCGGTGGGACTGCCAAGATCATATCCTGGTACTCCGAGGGTTACTGCAGGACAGGAGAAATTGGTAAAGCTAAAATCACTCACGGGGCATTCTGCTGATAATACTTTAAGGGCATTATCAGTTCCCAGAGGACGCAGAAAGTTGGCATCCGAGCTTTTGCAGGCCTTGGCAATGGCAGGGCGGAATCCTGTTATCTGTCCCAGCTTTACGGCAGTCTTTTCAAGACACATGATAATTTCACGATCTTTCCTGTCGCTTAAGCTCAGCTGGGCACAGGGTATAAAGGTGTGGCCTAAAAACACTACCACTGAAGGACGGGGCAGCCTGGAAAGCTCATTTAATCTTTCTATTATGCAAAAACACATTTCCCTGTAGGATAAGCCTTCCATACGGCATTTTTCCAAAAGTGCCGTAATTGCGGCATTAAGATTGCCCCGGTAATTAAGCTCTGCCCTGTCAAAGAGATCCTGGTAGGAAATAACCTCAGCATCTTTAATGTCAGGGATAAAATTTCTGCCGTTTAGGTGGTTATAAAGACTTTCACGTTCATCGCAAAGTTCTGAACATTCTTCAATGGCCTCTGCTGCAATTTCCTTTAATCTTTGCGTAAGCTCACTAAGATCCAAATGTAAAAATGGCAGATTAAAGCTTATTTGAACGGCATCAGGTGTGGCGCTGGCATTTTGATTGCGCGAAAAGATATGTGCAAAACTTGGGATTAGTACATTTTGTGACAGCGAACGCAAGGGCCCCGGGTTAAGTTCCAGCTTTTTTATAATGAGGGAGGCAATTAAAGTGGGACTGAAACCATCAAAGGGCGTGGCAGAATCTGTCCCCATCCCCAGCACAAAAAATGAAGGCTCCACCATGCCTAACATGGCACTGTAAAGATGAAGCTCAGGATGTCCTTTTACAACAGGCTCAGGGATAAATGACAGTGCCAGTATGGGATTAAGTTCTTCAGCCTTAAAAAGGGGCTCAAGATAAGCTTCTACGGCCTTAATACCCTCATGGTCATAAAGACTTCTTGAGAGGATCACGAAGACCAAATTAAAGTCCAGAACTGCAGGATTATCGGAAAACTCGCGAATCATCGCAATAATGGAGCCTGTTACCGCCTTGCACTCAAAAACTCCCAGACCGAACAGGGTATCAGTGCTGTCCAAATCATCTGCTACTTCTCTTTTGAGCTTGAGATTTTTCAGCTTACTTCTTAGTTCATCCTCCTTGTGGGCACACCCTTTTAAACTGCCGTAGCTCTCCGTGCCGGAGGTGTCAACATGACCCAGAATGATCAAAGTGTCAGGGGTGTGATCATGGGCTTTGAGGAAGGCAACCAGCGAACTGTTTTGTTGATCTTCATGTCCGACATAATGAAGGCTGTCAGGATGCTCTCTGTAGTAGGGAAATTCCAAAAGACCATCGTAAATGGCTCTTATGGCGATACTTTCTCCTCTTGTCAGGCTGACAGAGGGGATGGAAACCAGCCATTTGGTTAAAGTTTGGGCCTCCTCTTTGAGGTTACGGAGCATATAGGATCCTCACAGGTTTTTACTGCCTGTTGTCCGGCTGCCTTAATGCCAGGGAGTCAGTGTGCAGCTGGGTCTTATAAATTTTAATATTACTTTCAAACGCTTCTCTTTGTTCTCTTGCCAGATGAGGATGAGAATTCGAGGGCAGTTTAATGCTGAGAGGATCGGCCGCTTTGTCCTTGATACGAACCTCATAGTGAAGGTGGGGACCGGTGGTCCTGCCGGTATTTCCGGTTCTGGCGATAACCTGTCCTACGTTGACTCTGTCGCCTTTTTTGACATCCATTTTGGAAAGATGCATGTAGACTGTCGAATAGTCACCAAGATGCTTGATAATGATGTAGTATCCTGCAGCCCTTTGATAGCCTGCAAAGGTTACTGTACCGTCTGCGGGGGCATAAACCGGGGTGCCTATGGGGGCTCTAAAATCCACTCCCTTGTGGGGGGTGATCTTGCCGGTGACAGGATGTTTGCGGCTGGGATTGAACTTGGAGCTTATCTTAATGGAATCAGCAAGAGGGAAGCGGCGGAAAATACCTGCCGTCGGAACATATTCGCCTTCAGTATAAAAGCCTCTGTCCTCAGGATTTCTAAATATCGCAAGGCTGCCATTTGCGCCCTTAAATTCCACAGCATTTATAAGTGCCCTTGTTCCCAAGCCGTTAAAAAGTATCCTGAAGGTATCACCGTCAGAGAGTCTGCTTAAATCATAACGGCCCTTAAACTCGGATTTGATGGTGCGGATTTCAGATGCCGTAAGTCCGGCGCGTTTACCTGCCTTGTCAAAGTTTTCCTTGCTTTCAATAGTGCAGATAATAAGGCGCGGTCTTAGATCACTTGATGCTGCAACAGTATTGCTGTCGTCAGGACGCTTTAAGCCCGCTTCTACAGCACCTGGCATGGTATAGGCATCCTTGATGCCCAAAAGGTCGTTTTGGGCAATATGAGAAAGCCTTTGCTCTCTTACCCTGACAAATTGCTCACCTGCCTTACTTCTGCTAAAGCGCACCTGTTCACTTCCCCTGGGCTTTACCAGTGCCAGAAGCTCATCATCGGCGTTGAGATTGAAGTGAAGCTCATCACCAATGTTTAAAAGAAGATCTGAATCAGAAGCTGTATTGACGATGTCAGTAAGGCTTGCCATGGGCAGGGCAAGTTTTCTGAAAATTTGCGAAAGATTCTCCCCCCTTTCGACCTTATAAAAATACCAGGTACCAGCAATCAAGCTTGAGGCGCTTCCGCTTGTGACTGCAGGTGCGGCTTTTTTGGCAGTTTCTTTTACGTCAAGCTCAAACTCTACAGGAGAGTCAGACCTGTCTCCAATGAAGGTTTTGACCTTAAAGGGATCATCCTTTAGGGGGGTAATGGATATCAAATCTTTTGGAAAGCCTGCTTTGCGGTTGACATCAATAGGGATTTTTAAGGCAAAGGCGCTGCTTTCATCCACAGGATTTATCACAAATTGATTGGAGGGAATGTCATAATCTTCATAATTTTCAAGTGAAGTACTTTCAGTAGGCAGCTCAACCACCTGCTCTGCTGCCATAAGATAAGATCTTTCTCCCTCACTTAAATAACGACTGTCAATATCATCAGGGAAAAATTTTAAGGTTGGGTTTTGTAAGGCAAAAATAAAGGAACCTGCCACCACCAAAAAGATGCCGGTAAGATGCCTTGCAGGCATGATTTTCCGATATGAAGGCAGTGCGACAAAGTCCTCTGCGCGCCTGCTTTCACTCATTCTAATCCGCAGCAACTAAAATCCTCAGCCTTAAATTTACTTAACAGTCAGTAACTTCAGGATTTTATCACATAAAAAATGAAAATTTCGCTCAAAAAGCTGATGTACCAGGCTTTATGACAGCATGAACCCTGAGGTGGTATTTTTAAATTATCTGTAAAAACAAAGCGTTGTTCAAGTATGCGGCCCTTACCTTTAATGTAAGTTCTTTAAAATAAGAACGATTTTTCTGATCCAGATCAAAATTAAAGTTCCCGTTTTGAAAAGTTATCTTTAAAACCTGTCGATTTACTGCAAAAGTGTTAGTGACAAGC
>CAYNSI010000065.1:9420-11038 GCA_964399665.1 uncultured Enterobacterales bacterium
TAATAATAAGCAAAAGCCATACTCCAAGTCCCCACCAGGTTTTGGGAAATCCTAAAGCCATGGAATCGCCCAATTTTCCTCTTATGGTAATAAGGCTTTTTATCTGTGATCTTCTAAAGTGCTCATCGCGCTTATCTCCTATTATGAGTCTTGCCAAAAAACTGGTGGCAAGTGCGATAAGTAAACAAAAAAGGATTTTTGATGGTGAAACTGTGATCTCTATCATATTAATTTTGGTGCTCAATACAGATTAAGGGTATTACTATTATATGTCATTAATTTTAATCACAAGATAATAAGGAGATTTTTGTGGATCCGGCAATTATCACGATAATTGTGCTTGCAGTTGTAGCATTTTTTTTCGTGACTGAACTTATCCCTCTGGCGGTTACTGCCATGTCTGCTCCCATAGCATTGGGCTTTTTTGGCGTATTAAAATTCAATGAGGTTTTCTCAGGGCTGTCAAATTCTACGGTAGTACTTTTTGCAGGTATGTTCGTAGTTGGTACTGCTATGCTGCAGTCAGGCCTGGCACAGGCCATAGGCGACTGGGTGGTCAAAAAGGTTGGAACAAACGAAGCCCCTTTGATGGCAGCTATGATGGGCGTTACCATCTGTATGTCAGCCTTTGCCTCCAACACGGGAACCGTAGCCTGCTTGATGCCGGTGGTTATGGGAATGTGCATCGTAGCGGATATCCCGGTATCTCCTTTTCTCATGGCCCTTGCCGTTGCAGCCAATACTGGCGGCACCATAACCATGGTAGGAACCCCTCCGAACATTATTGCAGCAGGAGCCATCGAGGCAGCAGGCTATGTGCCTTACGGCTTCTTTGAATATGCCGTAATCGGCATCCCGCTTGCCTTAGTTTCCGTTATCTATATGGTATTCATCGGAAGGCGCTTGACTCCGCACAGAAAGGCTAATGCAAGTTACGTTGACAGTACCCCGGAGCAAAGAGCAGGCAGCAAGAAAAAACGCCTTATCTGCACCGGCATTTTAGTTTATGTCATTATAGGATTAAGTGTCGGGTTTCCCGGATTCAGTCAGGAAATGGTGGCCGTATCAGGCGCAATACTGTGTGTTTTGACACGCTGTGTCACTGAAGAGGAGGCCTACAGCGGCATTGACTGGGTAACCATTTTCCTCTTTTCAGGCATGCTTCCTCTTGCCACCGCATTGGATAAGACAGGAGCAGGTGCCATGATTGCCCACGCCGTGGTAGGTCTGATGGGAGAGCATCCTTCAAACATACTGTTTATGTTAGTGCTCTTTTGTATTTCCTGCGGTCTGACACAGTTTATGTCCAACACCGCATCTGCCGCGTTGTTGTGCCCCATAGGCATTTCCATAGCCCAGGAGATGGGAGCTTCACCTTACCCTGTGGTTATGGCAATAGGCATAGCAGCATCCTGCGCCTTTGCAACACCGGTTGCAACGCCTCCAAATACTCTGGTCTTCGGCCCGGGCGGTTTCCGCTTTAATGATTACGTTAAAGTCGGTACTCCGCTGATAGTCATATCACTGATTCTGTGTATGTTTATCATTCCCATGTACTGGCCGTTTTTCCCAGGTTAAGGGCTCCTTTGATATCAAAATAGACAGGGGCAGCGTAAGC
>CAYNSI010000066.1:0-10977 GCA_964399665.1 uncultured Enterobacterales bacterium
CCGCCGCTGTTTTGAACATTCAGGGCATCAGCAAAGGCAATAGCAAGCTGCCCCAGCTCCCTCATGGTCTGACGGATTTCATCGGTACTTTCAAGATAACCGCCAAGCTGGCCGCCCCAATTGCTGTTGCTTATATAAATTTCGGCAGTGGAGCTGGTATTGAAGGTAACTGACACATTAAGCTTGGTGGAGTCATACTCATCGGTGTTAATCACCAAAGTGGCATAGGTTTCCCCATTGACCAGAAGCTGTCCGTTCTGCATATATAAGGACAGGGAGCCGTCTGCATCCGTGGTGGCACTGATCCCCACCAGTTCAGACAACTGATAGATAAGCTGATCTCTTTTGTCCTCAAGCTGCAAAGCTATTTCACTTTGCGAGTCAGACATTTGATTAATCTGCTTATTGACCGTGTAAATGGATTGAACAAGATCATTAATCTCCGCTACGGTATCGGAAATTCTGGAGTTAATGTCCTTAATTTCACTTGCCATGTAGGAGTTCAAGGTCTGGTAGCGGTTTACCATATCCTGAAGCTCGGTTAACAGCTCGGTTCTTGTCGAGGTAACTGAAGGATTCTGAATGGCATCCTGCAGGGCAGTAAAGAAGTCATTAATTGAGGTTGCAATGCTCATATCAGAATCTGACAGCACCGCATCCACATTACTCATGCCCGTAACATAGGCCTCGTAATATCCCACCGTTCCCGTATCAGTCCACAGCTCACGCTGCACATACTGATCGTACATTCTTCTGGTGTAGGACTCGCCGATACCCCATTCAATAACGGAAGTGTAGTATTGAGTATCCTGCCTGACATAGCCTTCGGTATTGACATTGGCTATATTGTTGGCTGTGGTATTCAGAAGGGTCTGGTTTGCCAGTACCCCAAACTTTCCGGTTTTAAGTAAGTCAAGCATGAATTAACCGCCCCGGCGGCAAAAAGCCGCCTCCTGCAACTTTTTTATTCATTCATGCTATTTGTATGCCATAAATGCAATTTTTCTGGAAATTTGTTTTAACTTGGCGGCGTAATGAGGATCTGTGGCATAGCCTGCTTTTTGAATTTCATCAAAATAGCGCTCAGGATCCCAGGATACTTTGGCAGCATTGCGGTAGCGATCACTGCCTTGGATTAAATTGACATAATCGCGCATGCTCTCAAGCACATCAGGATAAGTGCGGAAAGAATCTCTTGTGGAGATCTTCTCTCCTTTAACATATTCGTGGGTAACAAAATCCTCCTTCTGCCCATCCCATGATTTTCCTGCTTTGATGCCGAATAAATTATTGCCTTTGGGAACATGCACGCCCCAGCCTGTCTCCAGGGCAGCCTGCGATAACAGCACCAAAGGATTCATCCCGGCCTCCTCTGCCGCTTTTACGGCATAGGGCATCAGCTTATCCACAAATTCCTGCGGCTCTGAAAAGGATTTGGGAATGGCAGGAAGATTTGCCACATCGTTATTTTTATAATTGCCGATAAAAGCCTTAGCATTGGATCTTTCAAGGGGCGATGAATACTTATTGGCAACCTGGGAGCCCTGCAGGCTTATCCCAGATGAAGAGGCCATGTCCACACCCTGGGGTTTGGTAAGGGTCTCAAGAAGTCTTTTGCCCTCATCCCCAAGACTTCCTGCAAATTGTTTGGCAATAAGATAGGTAATGGAGTTTTTGCTTAAGGCGCCGCGGCTTTGCATCATACTGTCCACGCGCTGCTCTGTTAACATACTCTCAAAAAAACCAGAGTATTTACTGTGCAGGGGGGAGTCTTCAGTAAAGGTACGGTTGGCTTTTTCAAAGCCCTCATAAACCTGTTTCATCAATAAGGCCTCAAACTGCTCGGCTGCAGTTTTCAAAGCCTGGGCTTTTTCCTTGTCGCTGCCCTGCCCCAGGACACGCAGTTTGTTAAGACCGCGGGTATCGGCAATAAGACCGACATCCGTCTTTGAGGCAAAATTTAACGTGTCCATGGTTTAAGTCTCCTAATCACCTTCCAGGGTACGAGCATCATTCATGCCAAAGCAAAAAAGTCTTTTGCTGCCAAGAAGTTGGTGCAGAAAGCTGGGACCTTAAGGTCTTTTAATGGCGCTATTTTTTAAGAAGCTGTTCAAATTTTTGACACCTTTTTACTGCTTTTTCAATACACCACCGTTTACTTGCTGTAAAATCTTAAAACTAGTTTAGTCGGTGGATACTATGCATTTTTCACTTACCGTCCTCATCATTGATGATGACAAGCCAAGACGCAGTTCTTTGGAGACTATTTTTGAATTCCTAAAAATTAAGGCACAAAGCGGTGATTCTGCTGACTGCCTGTCCTATCTTAAGCAGGAACCTGACAACGTTGATATGGTATTTTTGGGAGATATCAAAGGCACTACGGCATCAGAGATCTTAAACACCCATCCTAGAACCGCTTTTATCATCATAGGAGATCCAAAGGAGGCAGCTGAGCTTCCTAATTTCATCGGCGCTCTTGGCAATGATCCCGGCTACGATGAGCTTATGACCCTGCTGCATTACGGTCAGTCCTTTAATTCCATGAAAATGCTCCATTCGGGACGTCAGGACAGTACCAGCCAAAGACTTATCAAGCTTCTTGTCGGCAGGGGGCAGAGAATTTCAATTGTAAGACGCCTTATTGAACAGGTGGCTCCAACTGATGCCAGCGTTTTGATTCTGGGAGAATCAGGCACCGGAAAGGAAGTAGTAGCCCGCGCCATTCACGAATTGTCAAAACGCAGTAAAAAGGCCTTTGTCCCGGTCAACTGCGGCGCCATCCCGCCTGAACTTTTGGAATCAGAGCTTTTCGGACACGAAAAGGGAGCCTTCACAGGAGCCATAGCAGCCAGGGCCGGACGGTTTGAAATGGCCCAAGGCGGCACCCTGTTTTTGGATGAAATTGGCGATATGCCCTTTGTAATGCAGGTAAAACTGCTTCGCGTCCTTCAGGAACACAAGTTTGAAAGAGTAGGCTCCAACAAGTCCATCAACGCCGATGTCAGGGTAATTGCCGCCACCCACCAAAACTTAGAGGCCATGGTGGCTGAAAAAACCTTTCGAGAGGATCTTTTCTACCGGCTTAATGTCTTTCCCATTGAAACTCCCCCCTTAAGGGAAAGATGTGATGATATTCCCCTTCTGGTGACCGAGCTTACCCGCCGCAACTCCGCTATCAACGCGGGAGCCTCTATCCGCTTTACCCAAAGGGCCATGACCTGTCTGATGCAAAACGAGTGGAAAGGCAATGTAAGAGAGCTTTCAAATCTTGTAGATCGCATGCTCATCCTGCATCCTAATGAAGTCATAGATATTAACGATCTGCCGCCCAAATACCGCGGCGAAATCGCAGTAGACGATCCCATCCTGGAAAGGGAGGCGCTGCTTGATATCTTTAGAACCGATAATGACAGTGACAACGGGGAAAATTCCGCAGATGATGAGCCCATCTTTAATGATGACGACCTTCCTGCAATTGCAGGAGAAGATGATCTGGCATCAGCCTTTAATGTCAATCTTACTGCAGAGAAGGTAAACCTCAAGGAACTGGTGGCCGATATCGAAATAAAAATGATTAAAAAGGCCCTGGAGCAGAGCGACGGTGTCGTGGCTCGTGCTGCCGAAATCCTGGGACTTCGGCGCACCACCTTATTTGAGAAAATGAAAAAATACGATTTAAGCTGAGGAATGGTCCATGATTACAATTGACCCCCAATCTACACAGGGTATCGCCGACCTCCTTAATGACAAAGTGATCCTGATAACAGGCGGTACCGGCTCTTTTGGCAGGGAATTTGTACGCTTTATCCTGAACAATTTCCCCGTAGTACGCAAACTTATTATTTACTCAAGAGATGAGCTTAAACAGTATGAAATGCAGCAGCAATTTGAGCCTTATCAATCAAAACTGCGCTTTTTTATCGGCGATGTAAGAGACAAGGATCGTCTGCTTTTGGCAATGCGCGGAGTGGATCTCGTGGTACATGCCGCTGCCTTAAAGCAGGTTCCCGCCGCCGAATACAATCCCATGGAATGCATCAAAACCAATGTGAACGGGGCTGAAAATATTATCGAGGCATCTTTAATATGCGGCGTAAAAAAGGTGATTGCCCTGTCTACTGACAAGGCTGCCAACCCCATTAATCTTTACGGGGCCACCAAGCTGTGCTCGGACAAGCTCTTTACTGCGGCCAATAATTTAGCAGGAGATTTACCAACGCGGTTTGCCGTGGTGCGCTATGGCAATGTCTCAGGTTCCCGCGGCTCTGTAGTACCTCTTTTTAAAAAATTAATCAAAGAGAAGTCTCCTTTCCTTCCCATAACCCATCTTCAGATGACCAGATTTTGGATCACCTTAAAAGAAGGAGTGGCCTTTGTGCTGATGAGTCTTTTGCGCATGCACGGCGGAGAAATTTTTGTCCCCAAGATCCCTTCATTGAAGGTAACAGATCTTGCAAAGGCTATGGCACCTAATCTTGAACTTAGGGAGATAGGAGTACGTCCCGGGGAGAAGATCCATGAAATCATGGTCCCGGGTGATGACTGCCTGCATGCTTTAGAATTTGACACTTTTTTTATCATCAAGCCTTCAACTTCGCTGTCAACATCTAATTTTTCCCTGACAACCATAGGCGAGAAGGGCCGTCCGGTAGCGCCGGGCTTTGAATACAACTCCCTGACCAATCCGCATTATTTAACCATTGAAGAAATTGCCTCACTGGTGGGAGATTAATATGCTCCCTTACAGCACTCAATGCCTTGGGGAAGATGATTACGATGCCGTAGACAGGGTTTTAAGATCTCCTTATCTTACCTCAGGTCCTGAGATCGTAGAGTTTGAAAAAGATTTAAAGGAAACCGTAACAGCAGCCCATGTCATTGCGGTAAGTTCAGCAACAGCAGGCCTCCACCTTGCAATGCTCGCCCTTGGCGTAGGTCCAGGAGATCTGGTCTTAGTCTCCAATGTAAGCTTTGTTTCCTCAGCAAACTGCGCCAAAATGGCAGGTGCCGATGTTGATTTTATCGATGTCGACCCCAAAACCGGTCTTATTACCCCGGAAACTCTGGAGTCTGCCCTAAAAAAAGCCGAATCTTCAAATAGAAAAGTAAAGGCTGTTGTTGCCGTCCATCTGTCGGGAAGACCGCTTGAATTAAGGAAAATTTCAAGCCTTAAAGAAAAGTACGGCTTTTATCTTATTGAAGATGCCGCCCATGCCCTGGGGGCAGTCTTTGAAGGCGTGCCGATAGGTTCCTGTACTTTCAGTGATCTTTGTGTCTTCTCTTTTCACCCGGTGAAAATCATTACCACCGCAGAAGGCGGTGCCGTGACCACCCAAAATGACATACTTGCCCATAAGATAAGACTTTTGCGATCTCACGGCATTGTGCATGATAAAAATGAGCTTTTGGATAAAGGCCGCCCGCCTTATTACTATGAAATGCAAACTTTGGGGTTTAACTACCGTCTCAGCGATATCCAGGCGGCCTTGGGACGTTCCCAGCTTAAAAAGCTGCCTCTTTTTCTAAAAACAAGACGGGAACTTGCCGCACGTTATTTTGAACTGCTCTTACCCTATACTAAAAGCTATGATCTGACCCTGCCTCCTCCAGACTGTAAGGACAATGTCTCATCATGGCATCTTTATCAAATAGGGGTCCCAAAAAGGGATGGGATCTACACCCAATTGCGGGAAGCAGGATTGGGGGTTCAGGTCCATTACCTTCCTATAAGCCGTCAGCCTTATTATGGCAGCTTCGGAACTGTCGGGGCAGACAGCTTTTATGAGCGCACCCTATCCATTCCTCTTCATGTCAAGGTAACAGCCGACATTCAAAAAGAGGTGGTAAAACTTTTGATTGACGCTCTTGATAAGGCTTTAACATGAACATTATCTGCGTGATCCCCGCCCGAGGGGGGTCTACGAGGATCCCCCACAAAAACATCAAAAACTTCATGGGAAAACCCCTTATTGCCTATTCAATTGAAAAGGCAATAGAGTCTGAGATCTTCTCAAGAGTAATAGTGTCAACCGACGATGATGACATAGCACAAACCGCAAAAAAATATGGGGCTGAAATCCCCTTCAAACGCGATGCGGATCTTGCCGATAATTTCACCCCTTCAAAAGAGGCCGTAAAAGATGCTTATCTTAGGGTAAAAGATGACGGCAAAAATAAAAGCCCTATTGATGCCGTATGCTGCATTTATGCCACGGCTCCTATGATGGCAGTGTCTGATCTGCGTGAGGCTTATAAGGAGTTTATGGTTTCAAAGGCAGATTACCTTTACTCCTGCTGTGAATTTCCCTTTCCTGTGCAAAGGGCGGTATATCTTGATGATAATAATAAGCCCCATCCTTTTATGCCCGACTGTATGCCGATGCGCTCGCAGGATCTTACCCCAGCTTATCAGGATGCGGCACAGTTCTATTTTCATTCCACAGCAAATCTTACTTTAGGAAGACAGGAAATTATAAGAGCCTTTCCCATCCCCCGCTTCAGAGTCTGTGATATCGATACCCCCGAAGATTTTGAACTTGCAAGGGCACTTTTTACCGCCCTTAAGGAATTAAAGCGTGTCTGAAAAGACCCTTGCCGTGGTCCTGAAAGCAGACAGCAGCATAGGTACGGGACATTTAATGCGGGTTAACACTATCCTGCCTTTTTTAAAAGATCGGTACCAACTTGTTTTGATAACTGACTCCCTGGATCCGCTCCTGGAAAAGGAAGCCTTCCTTTACGAGAAGATAATCAGGGTATCATCACTAGAAGACATTCCAGAAGCCCTGATAAATTTAAAACCTGCAGGCGTTATTTTTGATCATTATTCCATAGACTCTGCAATCGAGACCCAGGTTAAGGATCTTATGACAGTTGCAGTCATAGACGATCTGGCAGACCGCCCCCACAACTGTGATCTGCTCTTTGATCAGTGGCCTGATAGAAAAGATGCAGCCTACAGAAAACTTGTAAACCAAGATGCCAGGATCTATACGGGAACAGACTATGCCATGGTAAAGGAGGCCTTTACCAAAATTGAAAAGATCCCTTGCCCTAAAGATGGGAAGCCAAGAGTGCTGTTAAATTTCGGGGGTGCAGATCCACAAGGAGCTCTTTTTAAAACAGTATCAAGCCTCATAGCGGCCAAAGCTTATGAAAATTTTCAATTTATTGTGTTAAGCGGCATCACCAATCCCCTTAAAAATGAGCTTAAAAACCTGGTATCAAAAATTCCTGAGTTTTCTTATCTTTGCCATGTAAATGATGTCCCCAAGCTCTTCTCAAGGGTAGATCTTGCCATAGGTGCTGCAGGGGGAATGGTCTTAGAGCGCATCACAGCTAAGATCCCCTCAATATGCATAAGCGTAGCTTCAAATCAAAACGGCATCCCCAAACTCCTTGAAGAACTGGGGTTAGGTTTAAGCTACGATTTTGCTGATTTGGACGATGGCAAAAGGCTCTTTGAGGCTTTAAGGAAACTTGACAGTCACGCCGCCCGAATCAGGCAGCGGTGTCTTGAGGTTATCGACGGTAAGGGGCCAAGGCGCATAGCCTCCTTAATTGATGAGACCTTACAAGGGATCTGAATCATCAAGGTATAGCGGCAGCTGCCAGTTAATTGCCGTCTTTCCCTTTGACATCAAATAGGTATTGGCTTTTGAAAAATGATGACAGCCTAAAAAACCGCGATGGGCAGAGAGGGGACTTGGGTGGGCGCATTCTAAAATGAGGTGGCGGTTTCTATCCACCATGGCACATTTTGCCCTGGCAGCATTGCCCCAAAGCATAAAAACTATGCTGTCACAATGCTCATTAATGGCAGAGATCACTCCGTCGGTAAATTCTTCCCAGCCTTGTTTTTGATGAGAATTAGCCTCCCCTTCTCTTACCGACAGCACTGAGTTAAGCAGCAAAACTCCCTGCCTTGCCCAGGCAGTAAGACAGCCGTGCGAGGGAATGGAAAACCCTGGTACATCCGATGCCAGCTCCTTATAAATATTCTGCAGTGAAGGAGGTACTGGGATCCCAGGAGGGACCGAGAAGGAAAGCCCCATGGCCTGCCCCTTTTCATGATAAGGATCCTGACCTAAGATAACAACCTTCAGTTTATCAAAGGGTGTAAGTCTGAAGGCATTGAAGATAAGCCTGTCTTCGGGAAAAATGTTTTCCCCCCTGGCTCTGCATTCCTGCACATAGGATAAAGCGTGTTTGAAAGCTGCCGTACCCTTTAACGGTCCTATAATGTCACGCCAGGTAGTAGTCGTAGTAGTCACTTTGTAAACCTTCAATAAAACGTCTTAAAACACTGAAATTTCACAGTATCACTTGGTGCAAATTCAAAACTTATTATAGCCAAAACAGTTCTTAAGAAAATCCAACACCAGGCTTTTGGCATAGCAAACAAGCATTTGCAGGAGTGTAAACATTTCCTGGCATGGAAAAAGGGAGGCCAAGCTCCCTTTTTTACAGCTTTACAGCTTTTTTAAAGCAGCTGCCTTTTTAACGAGGCTTTTGTCTTAAATGCAGGGCAAAACCTCCTACTTCTTCCTTTAAATAGGCAGCCAAAAGCGAACCATCAGGCTTGTAGACGAAGTTTTTCTCATCAAAAGCCACCCCTTTGCGTTTTAGGAAAGCCATCGCCCTGGTGATATCACGGGTATCAACACATAAGTGGCCGTGAGTGCCTAAAAAGGGGAGCTTCATTACTTCGGCAAGATCTCCTGCAAAGAATGCCAAATCAGTCTCACGTTTTGGAACATTAAACAGGGCACACATGGCGTCAGTAATAGCGGAGGCATTATCCTCAGTCCCGGCATTGATACCGATGTGACCTGGTTTAAAATCAAAAACCTTTGCCATGATCTCAAAGCAGACTTGAGTTACCCCTTTCCAATCTTTTGCCTTAACAAGTGACGGGGGAGGCACAAAGGAACCGCCGACAGCAGCCACACAAGGAAGATCCAGGTACTCCTGGAGATTATCAAGGCCGACTCCTCCTGTTGGGACAAACTTAATTGAGGCAAAAGGCGCACTTAAAGCTTTTAAAATCTTCACGCCACCGTATGATCCTGCAGGGAAGAACTTTACGGTATCAAGGCCGAAGTTCATGGCCTCCTCAATATCAGAAGGGACAACCGTACCGGGGCAGACGGGCATGTTATTGTTAACGCACCATTCAACGACTTTGGCATTAAAGCCCGGCGTGATTATAAATCTGGCACCATTGTCCGCAGCTTCTTTTGCCTGATCTATGGTATGCACGGTACCTGCGCCTATTATTACCTCAGGCACTTCCCTTGCGATGCGCTTGATGCTCTCCCCGCCTGCTGCAGTCCTGAAGGTGACCTCGGCAATGGGGATCCCTCCTGCTGCCAGAGCGCGGGCAAGAGGCACGGCATCATTGGCATCATCCAGAGTAACCAAAGGGACAATGCCGTAAGAGCTTATTTCTTCCAATACTTCAAAAGCCATGGATAAAATCTCCCTTTACTAAGACGTTCTCTTATGAGTGTCCATAAATTCTTTAAGCTTATCGGGGGTGGGAAGACCCTCATTATCGCCTACAAAGGTACACTGAATGGCTCCTATGGCGCAGCCTCTTTCCACGGCTTTAGCAAGCGGCATTCCTTCCATAAGTCCTGTGATAATGCCGCAGGCAAAACCATCCCCTGCTCCTACTGTGTCTACTACCTTGTCAATAATAAAGCCCGGGACGCTGTATTCTTCATCCCCGTCAAGCACCACCGCACCATTGGGGCCTATCTTGGTTACTACCGTCTTGGCTCCTAAGCTGCGATAAAACTTATTGATCTCACTTGCGTTGGTAGTGCCGCACAGGACATCGCCCTCACCTTCTCCTGGCATCACCAGATCTGCCTTTGAGGCCAGATCATTGATGTAACTTACCATCGCTTCCTTTGAGGGCCACAGCTGCGGTCTTAAGTTGGGGTCAAATGACACGAAAAGATTGGCTTCACGGGCCTTTTTTAACATCATCTTCACAGCTTCCCTGGTAGAGTCGGTCAGTGCAGGAAGAATACCTGTCAGGTGGATGTGGGAGAACTTAGTAAAATCAATCTTCTCAACATCAGCTGCCGTCAGGGTGGAGGCAGCAGATCCTTTCCTAAAGTAGAAGATCTCAGGATCTCCTTTGGAAACTTTGCTTTTTAGCATAAAGCCTGTGGTACGCTCATTGGTGTAGAGAACCAAATCGTCCATAATGCCGTTGTTGCGCAGGGTACGGGCAATCAGCTTGCCAAAAGGGTCATCACCTAACTTGGTAAGATATGCAGTCTTATGTCCTAAACGGGCAGATCCTGTAGCCACATTAAATTCGGCACCAGCCACGGCCAGGGAATAGCCGGAAACAGCATCCAAGGGGCCCTCACTTTGAGCGATCAAAAGTCCCATGGGCTCGCCGGCCAACATCAATCCCTTTTCCATTTTGTTTACTCCTGTTGTGATGGAGGGCCTTATGCCCTGAAATACAAAGTTACCGTAACATGATACTGCAAAGGATCCGCTTTGTTGAGGAATATCATAATAAATAACAGGTATACTAAAGAGGCTTAAAATGCTTCATTTCGCTTGAGAATGGGCCTTAAAGAGATCATATGTCTTGTTGGGAATTTGTTAAAAATTTGCCTCTTGCAAGAAAATAAGATGACGGCAGAAGACACCGCCGCCATAATGCTGCCTCTTGGGAAGCTGCTGCCAAAGATCCGTCAGGGGATTTGGACTTATCAAGGGGGGTTAACTTTGCAGCATTTACAGCGACATTCGACTTTTAGACTGTGATCTCATCAAATCTTACGATTTCCCTTAGACTGGTTGGGTCTTGTTTGTTATCTGCCTGTTTTTCATTGACAATTACAAGCCCTGCTGCCACCACTTGTTTTGATGTTGCCCTTACGGCATATTTGCGGTCAACAAGTTGGGTTTTGGCAGCTTCAAAAGCTTCATCGGCCTTACTGC
>CAYNSI010000067.1:0-10966 GCA_964399665.1 uncultured Enterobacterales bacterium
TTTTAGATCGCAAGTACGCTGATTTGATTGAGCCTCTTATCATTGTCCCCTGCGTCATGGTAATCGTCAAAGAGCAGCACAGGGATGAACAAAGAACACCTTCAATGCTGAAGGAAGTAGTGCGCTTAGAAGAGCTGCCCTTAACTCAAGAGCAGCTTGACAAGCTTGAAGGCCGGTGACCCCAAAGATAAGAGCAGCCTTGGCAACAGCTCTCCTGAAAAATTTCAGGCAAATTAGTATCATAAGCTTAATCACCGTTAGAATCGTAAGCCGTACTAAAAATCTGCCATAATTATGCAGGTAAAATGCAGGACAGGCGGGCTATGGCAGAGGAAATTATTCTTGGAATTGACCCTGGGTCAAGAACAACAGGATACGGCATTGTAGCCGCGATAGGACCTAATCTTAAATATTTAGGATCCGGGGTGATTAATACCGGAAAAGGTCCTATGCATGAGCGTCTGCTTACTATTTTCAATGGTGTTGATACTTTAATTGAGCAGTTTCATCCTACGGTATTTGCTATTGAAGAGACCTTTTTGGCCAAGAATGTCCAGTCTACCGTAAAACTTTCTGAAGCAAGGGCAGCTGCCATTGTGGCTGCAGCAAGGGCTGGCCTTGAAGTCTATGAATATACGCCCATGCAAATTAAGCAGGCGGTAGTTGGCACCGGAGGGGCCTTAAAGCAGCAGGTCCAATATATGGTAAAACAGCTGCTAAAACTAAAAGGAACTCCGCAGTCAGACTCGGCAGATGCTTTAGCCTGCGCCATTTGTCATGGGTATACGGCAAGAGTTACCCAGGCTATGGGTCTTAGAACGGCATCATCAGTGCACGGGCGCCTTAGAGCCTAAGTAAACAGGCGCTGATACTGCTATAATTCTGCTCAAAAAGAGGTGGCAATTTTGATTGGTAGTTTACGCGGCAGGGTTTTGCGTATTGACGGGATGACTGCTCTTATTGAAGTGCAGGGCACAGGTTTTGAGGTTGAAGCAAGCGCAAGGCTGCTGCCTTCTTTGAAAATAGATGAAGAGGTCTTTTTATTCATCCACGAGATCATAAGAGAGGATGCTAATCTTCTTTTTGGCTTTGCTGACTTTGAAGAAAGAGCACTTTTCAGGGAGTTGATTAAAGTATCAGGCATTGGTCCCAAAAGCGCGCTTACCATAGTATCCACCATGACGGTATCTGAGTTTTTAAATGCGGTAAGCTCAAAAAAAACAGAATCTTTGGTGTCAGTCCCGGGGATTGGACAGAAAACAGCCCAAAGGCTTATTGTTGAGATGCAAGACAGGCTAGTCAAGCTAAAAGCAGTCTCCTCTTCTGATGAATCATCCTCAAAGACATTATCAGAGGATCCCCTGGTAAAAGATGAGGCAGTATCGGCCCTGATGGGGTTAGGCTACAAGGAAGCTGCTGCCTTAAAGCTTGTAGACGGGGTCTATGAAGCAGGCATGGATACCAAGGCGGTGATAGTAGCAGCTCTGGCTGCAATCTCCAAGGCCAAAAAATTATGACAAAAGACGGTTCTTCGGGGATAGTAGCAGACAGCATCGGCATTGATGAGACGCTGCGCCCTGAAAAAAATTTAGATGAGATCATCGCAGAATCAGGAGGCGAGGGGTACTCAGAAGATCGGGCCCTGCGTCCTAAGCGCCTTGCAGACTACATCGGCCAGGAAAATGTCAAGCGCGAACTTGAGGTATATCTTAAGGCGGCAAAAAACCGCGGCGAGGCTTTGGATCATGTCCTGATCTTCGGCCCCCCGGGGCTTGGCAAGACCACCCTTTCTAATATCATAGCCAATGAGCTTGGGGTTCAGATGTCACAGACTTCAGGACCCGCCTTGGAAAAAAAAGGCGATGCTGCGGCGCTTTTGACCAATTTATCTACCCGCGATGTTATTTTCATTGATGAAATTCATCGCCTCTCCCCTGTTATAGAAGAGTTTTTGTATCCTGCCATGGAGGATTATCAGGTTGATATCCTAACAGGAGAAGGACCTTCGGCTCGCTCAATTAAAATTTCCCTGTCTCCTTTTACCTTAATTGGGGCAACTACCAGGGCCGGCACCTTAACCTCTCCTTTGAGGGCCCGCTTTGGCATTATCCTGCAGCTTACCTTTTACAGTCCCAAGGAGCTTTTTCTTATTATCAAGGCCTCTGCTGCCAAGCTTAATATCGCAATTGACGAGGAGGGCGGGATGGAACTTGCAAAACGCTCCCGCGGTACACCGCGCATTGCCAACAGGCTGTTAAAAAGAGTGCGCGATTATGCAGAGGTCAAAGGCGGCGGTTTTATCGACAGAAAGATTGCCGATGCTGCCCTTAACATGCTTAGAATTGATGAAGATGGTTTTGATGATTTTGACCGTGCCTACCTAAAATGCATTATTGCCGATTTTCACGGCGGTCCTGTGGGAGTTGAAAGCCTGGCAGCCTCCTTAGGCTATGAGCGCGATACTTTGGAAAATGTGGTGGAGCCCTATCTTATTCAGCAGGGTTTTATCCAGCGTACCCGCTCAGGGAGGATAGCATCTGGCAGGGCTTATCAAAAATGCGGTTTTAATAAGGATGCCTTCTGTGAGGAATAATTACATGAAGCCTTTTGCAATTACCATAAGAGTTTACTATGAGGATACCGATGCCGGCGGCATAGTTTACCATTCCAATTATTTGAAGTTTTGTGAAAGGGCTCGCACCGAATGGCTGCGCTGCTCAGGGATCTCACAGCAAAAACTGCTGCAGGAAGGTTTAGGCTTTGTGGTGGCCCGTCTTAAGGCCGTCTTTAAAAAAAGCGCCCGTCTTGATGATATTCTTTTGGTAAGCTGCACTCCAATCCGCATCAAGAGAGCCGTGGTCACCTTAATGCAGGAAGTTACCAATGAAAAAGGAGAGCTGTTGTTTTCCATGGAATGTGAGATTGCGTATCTTAATACTAAAACCGGCAGTTTATGCTCCCTAGACTCTGACATGGCAGAATATATACAAAATTGTATCAGGCAGAATGAGGAGAATTTAAATGCCGACTGAAGGTTCCCTTTCCTTTACGCAGCTGGTGCTTGATGCTTCTTTGCCGGTACAGCTTGTGATGCTCTTTTTGCTGATCCTCTCGGTGTTTTCGTGGACGATTATTTTTCAAAAAATTTCCCAGTTTAAAAAAAATCGCCAAAAAGCAGATGAGTTTGAAGATAAATTCTGGTCGGGCATTGATTTAAACAGCTTGTATCAGGACTGTATTAAAAGACAGGAAAGCTTAACAGGTCTTGAAGTTATTTATGCTGCAGGCTTTAAGGAGTTTGTCCGCCTGGTAAATTCAGGTCCTGCAGATCAGGAAGTGGTCATGGATGGCACCTACCGCCAGATGAAGGTGGCCTCCAATCGTGAAATTGAGGCCCAGGAGACTCATTTGACCACTCTTGCAACCATTGGCTCTATATCTCCGTACATCGGTCTTTTTGGAACGGTCTGGGGGATCATGCATGCCTTTGTGGCCCTTGCTGCAGTAAAGAATGCCACTCTTGCCATGGTAGCCCCGCCCATTGCCGAAGCCTTAATTGCAACTGCCATGGGGCTTTTTGCAGCCATCCCCGCAGTAATGTGCTACAACCGTTTTGCATCAAGACTTGAGGGTTTTGAAAACCGCTATCTTAATTTTATGGATGAGTTTGCCACCATCCTGAATAGAAGATTGGTGACCTTACGCTCCATGCCTTATACTCAGGCAGGAAGGATACAGAGTGTCTCAGGCAGTCAGTCAGGCACAGGTGATGATAAGGCAGTAAAGGAACAGGATGCCAAAGAGGCCTATACCAGATCGGTGGTGCCTCCGCGCAGCGCTTCTCATGAAAAGGCAGAGGCAAAACTTCCTGAACATGCGGCAGTAAGAGAAAAAGCTGAGTTTGAGCTAAAAAATGATCCCATGCGTACCAAAGAGGACAGATCATTGCAGGGGGCATTTTCAAGATCCTCTTTTGCAGATGACAGGGGGTCAGGCGCTCCTTTGACAGGGAAGGCCGAAAACTTAAGCGGCAAAGGTGAGATTTTTGTAAGTCCCGGAGGACAAAAACCTAAATTTAATAATCAAAATGCTTTACAAAACTCTCAGGAACAGGCGCCTTTATACAAGGTGGGGGTGGCAGCTGATAAACAGGCAGCAGGAACTGCGGGTAAAGGTCCTGTTGTTGCAGGATCTATGATGTCAGGTGCTTTTGGTACCAAACCTTCAGGGCCATACTACCAAAGCGGGGCATCAGCAGGCGGGCAGAGTGCCGGGCAGTTGTATCGGTCTTCCACTCCAACAGGGCCTGGCAGATCTCGTGGTACCAAAGATGCCGGCAATGTCCCCCCATATCAGGTTGGCCCCAGGCCTTTGAGTGCTGCAGAACTTGCCAAAAGAGAGCAGAGTTTATCCGAGGAGCCGCAATATCTTAAGCCCGGAGTAAACGGAGATCGGGTCATAAGGGGTCAATAATTATGCCAGCAAAAAGCCGCCGCAAATCGCGCACTACAGCTGAAATTAATGTCGTCCCCTACATAGACGTTATGCTGGTGCTGCTGGTAATTTTTATTGCAACGGCCCCCGTGGTGATGACAGGTGTTACCGTAGATCTGCCAAGGGCCGAGGCTGAAGCCATGAATGAAGATCAGCGCACCCCCATTATTGCCTCGGTAGACCGGGAAGGAAAATATTTTGTAAGCTTTGATTCAGAGGTAAACAGTATGCCGGATCTTGATGCTTTAGGGCAGAGTGTGGCCTCAGAACTTATGAAAGATCCTTCAAGGCCCGTGGTGGTGCAGGGTGATGCCAAGGTGTCTTATGATGCCGTAATCCAGCTTATGAATGCCCTTAAAAATGCCGGGGTGGAATCCGTGGGCCTGGTAACCGAGCCTGTGGACGGGCAGTCATGAAGCTGTCAACCTTTTGGGCCTTTATCGCCGCCCTTGCCGTTCATCTTGTTATTCTGTTGCTGCTCATTGTCAATGTATCATTGGAAAAGCCGCAAAGACCCCAGGATCAGGGAGTAAGGATCATGCATGCTACGGTTATCGGAGCTCCCGTCAAACCAAGTCAGCCTGCCAAGGATGCTCCTGTAAGGGAAGAGCGCAAACAGGAAACAACTGTAGATGACAGCAGGCAGCAGGAGGCTGAGGAGGCCTTAAGAAAGTCAATCCAGGCTCAAAAGGAGGCTGAAGAACAAAGGGTGCTGGCTCTTAAAAAGCAGCAGGAAGAAGAACAACGCAGGCTGGAAGAAGAGCGTCAAAAGCAGGAAGCAGAGAAAAAAAGGCTAGAAGAAGAGAGAAAAAAGCAGGAGGAAGAACAAAAGCGCCGGGAAGAGGAGGCTTTGAAGAAAGCCAGGGAGGAAGAAGAGGCTAAAAAGCGTGAGGAGCAGGAAAAAGCACGCGCCCTTGAGGAGCAAAGGCGTAGAGCATCAGAGGAAGCTTTGGCCCTTGAAGAGCAGCTTTTGGGAGGCCAGGCTGGAGCAGGGGCTGCAGGTGTTGCAGATGAATACGGTGCCAGGGTTCAGACCTTGATAGAACAAAATTGGCGTATCGATCCTTCCTGGAACGGCAAAAAAGTAGTGGTGACCCTGAATGTCGATAATCAGGGAATGATTTCCAATGAAAAGTGTCAGGGCGATGCTGCCGTTTGTGCCGGGGCTCTTGCCACCTTAAGGCTTATTGGTATGCTGCCGCGGCCGCCTGTAGACTGCAGGGACTGCAGCACCATTGTATTGACCATGACGCCGCAACTATAATTGTGATATGGAAACCTAAAGAAAAAATTGGGGAAACACACGCTATGCTGAAGATTTTTAAAAGGATCCTGACAGCTTCGCTGCTTGTGGTACTGCTGTCTGTCAATGCGCAGGCTGCCTTGCAGATAGAAATAACAGGTGGGATCAATGAGGGCCGTAAGATCGCGGTCCTGCCTTTTTCGCAGCCTGATGATATCGGAGTGAATGTTCAAGAGGTAGTAAGCGCAGATCTGATGCGCTCAGGCAAGTTTTCACCGCTTGCACTAAATCAGATCCCTGAAAATGCCCTTGCACAGGGAAGCCTTAATGTGGACGTCTTGGCGCAAACCGGGGCTGAGGCCGTGGTTTTCGGTCTGGTCTATCCTGAGGACAGCACCTATCAGGTGGAATTTCAGCTGGTAGCTTTGATGGGAGCAAAAAAAGGCGAGGTTATAGCGCATTACCGCGGGCCTTCATCAAAAGCGACCATGAGACAGGCGGCCCATCGCGTCTCGGACAGGGTCTACAAGCATTTAACGGGGCAGGATGGTGCCTTTAGAACCCGCATCGCCTACATAGTATACAAGCATGATGATCCTCATCCCTATCAGCTGATGACCGCAGATTATGACGGCTTTAATGAAACCCCCATTCTTCGCTCCACGCAGCCTATTATGACCCCGTCATGGTCCCCTGACGGCAGGAAACTTGCCTATGTGAGCTTTGAGCAGCGCCGTCCTGCGATATTTATCCAGGATCTTTACACCAAAGAACGCACCAGGATTGCCTCATATCCGGGCCTTAACAGTTCGCCCTCCTGGTCCCCTGATGGCACCAAAATAGCCATGACATTGTCCTACCAAAACGGTCCTGATATTTATTACTATGATCTGACAACAGGGCAGCTTATCCGGGTTACCGATAATCCTGCCATTGACACTGAACCTACCTGGTCTGAGGACTCCAAAAGTATTTACTTTACTTCAGAGCGGGGCGGCAGGGCCCAAATTTACCGCTTTGATTTTGATACCAGAAGATCAGAGCGCGTTACCTTTCAGGGGAATATGAATTTATCGGCCAAGGCCATCCCTGGCTCAAGCTCCATTATTGTCATCACGCAGCAAAACGGCTACCGAGTTGCCCGCTTGGACGTTGACGGCAGCATCTATATGCTGACAACCTCGGCACTGGACGAAAGCCCAAGTGTTGCCCCCAATGGCAGTATGGTAATATACAGTACAGTGTATCAGGGCCGCAAAGGTCTGGCTTTGGTTTCAGCAGACGGGCGGTTTAAGGCAAATCTGCCGTCAACCTCAGGCGAAGTTAGTGCTCCAAGCTGGGGTCCTATTACCGATAAATAGAGTTTAAGCCTGATGCGTACTTTTAAGCCCCAAAGTTTATCTAAGACTGTCAAAGCTTTGGGATGTTACAATAGCCTTGGAAACTTGGCATCAGGCAGGTTGCAACAGGAAAAAACCTGCCATGGAGATTTAAGGTTTGGCGGACAAAGGCGGCTTTGGCAGGGCTTTTTAAAACATTTTTTAATCTTTGTCTGCAGCAGAAAGGCTTTTGTGGTTTGAAACTAAGGAGGAGCCCTTAAGGCGGGCTGATTGGAATGAAGAAAATTTTATGTGCAGCTTTAGGTTTGGCTTTTGCCTGTTTGGTGAGCGGCTGCTCTACCACTTCTGGTCAAGGCGGCTCTGCGTCCATGGTTGAAGATGCTGTCTACAGCCAGGGAGGAGGCATGGGAGCTGACAGTCAGGTTTCAGTCGGTGCCGACGGGGCTTTGGTAGTAGGAGATCCCTATGCTGAGGCAGCCTATGGCAGCCAGGGGCCCGAAGCTTTGCGGGAGAATAATACCATTTACTTTGCCTATGATTCTGAGGCCATCCAAGATCAGTATGTCGGGGTCATGCAGGCCCATGCCCAGTACCTGCGTGATAATCCTGATGCCAGAATCATCATCGAAGGGCATACCGATGAGCGTGGTACCCCCGAATACAATATTGCCCTCGGGGAAAGAAGGGCAAGATCTGTGGCCCGCTACATGCAGAATTTAGGAGTTGATGTAAATCAACTTTCCATTGTAAGTTACGGTGAGGAAAAACCAGCGGAGATAGGACATTCTGAAGCTGCCTGGTCAAGAAACCGCCGTGCGGTCATCAATTACTAGCAGGATTGTGGGAGTTTTAAAAATAAAGGCAGGGTTTAACCTGCCTCTTGCCTCAAAGAGGGGGTGATGTTGTGACTTGTAAGCTTTCATCCTTGGCTCTTGGTATGGTACTTTGCTTTGCTGCAGCCTCTGTTTGCGCCTCTGAGGCTGATTTGCAAAAGCAGATTGATGCCCAGCAGCGCTCCATGCTGGAAATGCAAAATCGCATCACCGAGCTTACTACTCAGGTAAATACCCTAAGAGGAGATCTTGAGGCTTTGCGCTATGAGGTAGCAAGGATCCCTGCAGGAGCACCGCAAAGTCCTGCTGCAAATCAAGACTCAACTGCAGGATCTCAGACTGCAGCAGTTCAGGATCCTGCCGCAGCAGCACCAGAGGGCCCCCCAAAGCCTAATGCTGCCGATGAGGCCTTAAAGCCTGTGGATGCTGCAGCCCAGCACGCCTATGATACTGCCTACGATCATGTGTTAAATAACAGGCTTGATGCAGCTATTCCCGCCTTTGACAGCTATCTTCAAAGCTATCCTGACAACGTCTTAACTCCTAATGCCTGGTATTGGCTGGGGCAGGTGCAGTACCGGCAGAATAAGCTTGATGATGCCAGAGTATCCTTTCTTAATGTGGCAAGATTCAATTCTTCCACTAAGCGTCCTGATGCCATTTACAAGCTGGGGCTTATCAGTAAGATGAGGGGGGAGAACGACAAGGCTGCGGCTTATTTTAATCTGGTCATTAATACCTATCCTGCCGATACCTCGTCTGATTTGGCAAGAAAGGAGCTTTTGCAGCTGTAACACTTGGATTGTAAACATAGCAGGACAGACAGGGTAAGCAGATTTTTAAGAAAAATTATCTTGCCAAGGTCCTAAAAACCATTATAATTAGCCCCCGTCAGGTGATCTGTGCAGGGGTTGTTAGCTCAGGTGGTAGAGCAGCGGACTTTTAATCCGTTGGTCAAGGGT
Source organism: uncultured Enterobacterales bacterium (assembly GCA_964399665.1). Classification (GTDB taxonomy): domain Bacteria; phylum Pseudomonadota; class Gammaproteobacteria; order Enterobacterales; family Succinivibrionaceae; genus Avisuccinivibrio_A. Next base: position 8,873 of record CAYNSI010000067.1, read on the forward strand.
TCGAATCCCTTACAACCCACCACTTTGACAAATGTTTTTCTTCAGGGTCTTTAGCTCAGTTGGTAGAGCAGCGGACTCTTAATCCGTCGGTCGCGGGTTCGATCCCCTCAAGACCCACCATGAAGAAAAGACAGCCCAAATATGGGTCTTTAGCTCAGTTGGTAGAGCAGCGGACTCTTAATCCGTCGGTCGCGGGTTCGATCCCCTCAAGACCCACCATGTTTGGACGCTTAGCTCAGTTGGTTAGAGCATCTGCCTTACAAGCAGAGGGTCGTTGGTTCGAGTCCAATAGCGTCCACCAGACACCAAGTTTTTATTCCAAAGTTAGGCCGCAAGAGATTTTACTGAGTGGATCCTGTCTAAATTAGGTAAGATGACCTAGACCTTAGAAACAGAAGTAAGTTGTGGTTTGAATTTGCGGCTGTCAGCAGCTGTCAGCACATCGTCAGGTATCTAGCTTGGGTTTGGGCATCGTGGAGGTTAGGTGGTTTTGTTTACAGGACTTAAAAGCTCTTTTTTGAAGTTTTTGAGATTCAAGAACCATTACATAGTGGTAACAGCTGTCTTGTCTCTTATTTTTACCGCTATTTTCAATATTCCTCTGTGGCGCAGCGTTATTGAAATCATTGCGGAGGATTCAAACTTACCGCTTTATTTTAAACTCTCAGTACCCCTGGCCGTTTACGCCCTCATGACAATGATCTTTTTGCTGCTTTTTTCCTATCGCTATCTATTAAAGCCTGTTTTTACAGTGCTTTTGGTAAGCGGTGCGATGGCAGCCTATGCCTCCTGGGCCTATAAAGCAAGATTTGATCGCACTATGATAAGGACGATCTTAGAGACCAATTGGGCAGAAGCATCTTCATACTCCTCCTGGGTGTCCCTTGCTGTAGTGTTTGGTTTAGGTGTGATCCCCTCTGTGATTTTGTGGAGCATGAAAATCTATTATCCCAGGCTCGTAATCAGCATGCTCCAAAGGTTTGCGGCATCATTAGTCTGTCTTGCAGCCGCGGCTGTCTTGATTATTCCAAATTATCAGTATTACACCTATGTTGGGCGGGGTCATCGTTATCTAAGACATGAGATTTTGCCAATTTCATATGTGTATGCGTCTGCCTCTTTAATTAAGCGAAGCTTTTTTGACAGTAAGACTCCTTATGTTGCAATGGGCTCTGATATTTCGGTCACGGGCACTACTGATAAACCAAAATTGTTATTGGTAGTCATAGGAGAAACCGCAAGAGCGCAAAACTTTCAGGCCTTAGGATATGAAAGAGATACCAATGCCTATACTAAGCCTTTAAATCTTATCAATTTTGCTAATGTGTTCTCCTGCGGCACCATGACTTCATACTCACTGCCTTGTATGTTTTCAAACTTAAGGCGTAAAGACTTTAGTGAAAAGTTAGCTGAAAATCGTGAAGGTATCGCAGATCTTTTAAATAAGGCCGGGATTAATGTCACCTGGGTAGACAATGATTCAGGATGCAAGGGGGTGTGTAACAGGATCAAAGTTGTCAAGATTGAAGACGATAAACGCTATTGTAAGGGTGGTACTTGTTACGATGAGATCCTTTTAGACTATGCGGCAAATTTAACTTCCGATATTAAAAAAGATTCCGTTATTTTCCTGCATATCATAGGCTCTCACGGCCCGCGCTATTATGAGCGGTATCCAGAAGAGTTTAAACTCTACACCCCCGACTGCAATCGTCCGGATATTGAAAACTGCCCTTTAAATCAGCTTGTTAACGCCTACGATAATAGCATTGCTTACACAGATTATGTGATTGCAAAGCTCATTACCCAAGTGCTCACTCCCCTTTCAAGCAGCACCTATCCTATGCTTTTGTATGTATCAGATCATGGTGAATCTTTAGGTGAGGGCGGATTTTTTCTGCATGGGACACCATATGCTTTCGCCCCGGAAGAACAAACTCGTATTCCAATGCAGGTATACCTGCCGGACGGCACCGCAAATGCTTTGAAACTTGATAAGTCATGCCTTATAAAGAAAGCAGCACAAGATGACTTCTCCCATGATAACTTTTTTCACTCACTGATGGCCCTGATGCAGATAACAAGTGCTGAGTA
>CAYNSI010000068.1:0-10782 GCA_964399665.1 uncultured Enterobacterales bacterium
TTTTGTGATCTATGGTCTCTTTAAGATTGTAAGCCGTAAAGTAGTACCAAATCATCCCTGTGCATGGCAACAGGACCGTGGGAGAATCCCAGGATCTTCTCAATATCCCCGGAATTATGCCCCTTGATAAGGTTAAGTTCTTCACTGGAATAGCGTACCAGTCCCTGGGCTGCAACCTTGCCGTGAGGATCCGTGACGGTGACAATGGCCCCGCGCAAAAATTCACCCTTTATAGCGGTAATTCCTTTGGGCAGAAGGCTTGATCCTTTTTGACACAAGGCTTTCACGGCGCCTTCATCCACTACGATAGTGCCTACGGAGCGGGCTGCCACACTAAGCCAGGTCTTTTTTGCATATTGTCCACTCGTTGCTGCCCAAAACCTGGTTCCCTCGCCTGTTCCCCTGACAAGATCCGGAATATTCCACGGCTCTTTGCCGCTTGCTATTATAAGATTAATCCCGGCGGCCACAGCGGCCTTGGCAGCCTTGATCTTGGTAGCCATGCCTCCTGTTCCCAGGGAACTTGTAGAACCTCCTGCAATCTTTTCTATCTCAGGGGTTATTTCTTTTACCTCCCTGATGAGGACCGCATCCTTATTCAAGCTTGGATTGGCAGTATAAAGGCCTTTTTGATCGGTCAGAAGAATGATTAGATCCGCCTCGCATAACAAACCTGTCAATACTGCCATATTGTCATTGTCGCCTACTCTAATCTCCTGAGTGGATACGGCATCATTTTCATTAACTACCGGGACAATATCATGATCTAGAAGTGCCGACACGGCGTCTCGGGCATTAAGATAGCGCTCCCTGTTTTCAACATCGGCGCGGGTTAAGAGGATTTGGCCTATTTGGATCCCGTAAATAGAAAAGAGATCTTCATAAAGCTCAATAAGACGGCCCTGACCTACTGCAGCCAGCATCTGTTTGATACTCATAAGAGCAGGAAGATTGGGATCTCCGAGCAGTTCACGGCCTGCTGCCACGGCACCTGAGGATACTAAGACTACCCTGTGGCCATCTTTGCGCAATAAATGCACCGCCCGCACAATCTCAAGCATGTGGGCGCGGTTTAACCCTAAACTTCCCAAAGTTAAAGTGGAAGTGCCTACTTTTATAACTATAGTCTTTTGCTGCATAACTTAATTTCGGGACAATCCTGCAGATAATCCTGCGATCTCAAGTATATCAGGACTTCTCTAAGCCTCCTGCATTAAATCTGCATAAAATCAGCAGTTCTTTTGTAATCTGCAGTACTTTTTACGTCCCCTAAAAGGTTCTTATCATCCTTAAGGCCGCAATTCTTTTATCAAGAGGCGGATGCGACATGAAAAGCTCTTTGAGGCTTGAGCTGTCATTGATGCACAGGGCCTGAAACTGAGCCTGTTCCCGGGTCTGCTGCACTTTAGGACTGCGCTTTAGGGCCTCAAGGGCACTTATCATGCACTCCCTGCCTTCGAGCATGGCAGAGCCAGCGTCGGCACGGTATTCACGCTGGCGGGAAAACCACATAAGGATCATCGATGCTCCGATCCCGAAGATGATCTGGCAAAGCGTATTAACCAGGTGAAATATCATGGTGCTGCCGCCTGATGAGCTGCTGCTGTTTGATGAGCGGGACAGGGCATTGGACAGCACCATTGCGGCAATGTAGGAGAAAAAATATACAAAGGTGTTAAGGATCCCCTGTAACAAAGTCATGGTTACCATATCACCATTTTTGATATGGGCAATTTCATGTCCTAAAACTCCCCTCAACTGAGCTTCATTCATGGCATAAAGCATGGTGGAAGTTACCGCCACCAGGGAATTATTTTGCGAAGGTCCCGTTGCAAAGGCATTCATGTCAGGAGAATCATAAATCCCGACTTCAGGCATGCTGATACCCTGTTTTGCTGCCATATCCGCAACAGCCTTCACAAGAAAAGCCTCCTTTTGATTTTGCGGCACAGCAATAACCCTTACTCCATAGGCCTTTTTTACCATCATCTTTGACATGAAAAGGGAAATTAGCGAGCCTGCGCAGCCGAAAATCGCGCACATTGCAAAAATCCCGGCATAACCGCCGCCTCCTATTCTGATCCCGAACAAAGCCATCAGAATGGAGCCTACAATTCCTACCGTAACCAGGACGGCTGCCTGCATCAAGACGAACAGTAAAATCCGCATGAAGATGTATCTCCTGACAAGTACAATATACGCATTACATGGGGGCAGCTTTGAAATAATCAAGGAGGCATGGTGAAAGCCCACATTTTCGAATACGACGCCAAAACCAGAAGCGGCCGCTGCGTGCACGAGGATAAAGTCTACAGCTTCAAACTTAGTGAGAACTTAGAGCTGCACACAGCAGATGAGGCAGAGATTAAGGTGATCAGAAAGCCTCAAGTGTTAAAGGATGGCAAATGCCTCCTTTTAGGCCCTGCGATTTCCCTTGATATTCAATATCCTGGTACTGCCGTCACAAAAGAATCTGCCTACCCTGAACACCGCACCATAAATAAGGAGAATGATCTGCTGCTTTGTGCCGAAGGTCCTAATCCCAAAGAATGTCTTGATAACATGGTGTCATATCTTGACGGTACCAATGCCAACTGCCTTTTGGATCTTAAAATTTCAGGCAGGACAGGGCCGCTGCGCCGCGGCGTGCTTTGGACTGCAAGTGCCCATATTGCCATGGTGGAAGGGGAGAGATTTCACTGCCCTGCAAGATCTGATATCAACATCAGACGCAATGAGGCAAGGCCCAACAGTCCCAACAAAAATTCCCAACGCTATACAAGAGTGTTACTAATATGTGCGCTGATGATTCTAATCCCCATTATCATAAGTGTCGGAAAGCGGATGACAGGATCTTACATCATTGCGCTGCTTTTATGCCCCGCAGCCCTTACTGCGGCGCTGTATTGGGGGTTAAGCTGCTTTCCAAAGAAAAGCTGTGTCTACCTTTTCAAAAGCAAAAGTCTGTTTGGAAATAAAAATTGAACTTAAGTGCTACACTCATAAGTTTGGCACTTTAAGTTTTAAAGAATCGCACCCCTATGCGATCTTTTAGCATTTTTAGATTTTTAAAAGTAATGAATGGGCGCCATGTGTAAGAGCCGGCAATACCCAGTAACGCTTACCCTATTGCAATTACCGCTTTTCTTTTACTTTTAAACTTTCTGCCCAAACATGTACCCGGCTCTGTTAGAGTGCATGCGGCCGGATCATTGGCGGCCGGCAGCGGAGCAGGCAGTGAGTTTATCAGCTGTCAGTCCTCAGATGCAATGACATCCTCTCCTTCATGCAGGTTTTCTATCCTCTCCCCATTTATGATGACATTACCGCCTGTAATTGCAAGCTCACTTACATAATTGCGGCCTTCCCTGACAAGAATTCTGTTCTCCCTTGCCCTGTTAAGCTCATTTTCATAGGAAAACTCCCTTACAAAGTCATGGATGAAATCCTCATGGGCCGTGAAATTTAAATTAAGATCCACAGAGGAGATCCCGCCTTGTGGATTTAACCCAAGGGTACTGTCTGCAGCCAACCTAAGTTCATTTCCATTATTGGACAGGGAAAAATTCGCAAGCCTAAGCCTTAAGGGACTAGAAAATCCTGCCAACATAAGGCCAAAGTCACTGCTATCCTTAATGTTAAGAATATTCTCTACAGTCTGTGTAAGATTGAGCCTGTCTATCATCCCTGATAACTGCAAATTATCAAGGCAGTAGGCTTCCTGTGGCAACCCAGATTCCCTTGAAGGAAAGGCAAAGGCAAAATCGCCGCTGCTATCAATGTTTAAGATCCCCTGTCCTTTGTCATTAGGATCGGTAAAGGAGAGCCTGCCTGACAGATCACTGACCCTGAGTCCCTCACGCAGGGTAGGATCTTTGACTTCCTCATCAGGACTAAAACCTATGGCAAATATGGTAGAAATATCGGCATCAAATAATTTAAGTCCCAGCTCAACAGTGTCAAGATAAGGCCTGGAATCTTCAAGATAAGGATGCAGACGGATAAAAAGCCCCTCTAATCGGGCATGAAAAGAGTCCATGCCTGCATATTGTTCACTGCCCCTGCAGTCAAAACCTGCAAAATTAAACTCTGTGGTGATATTGTTCTTTGATGAGGCTTCAAATAACAATGAGCTTTCCCCCAGGTAGCAGGATCCTGCCGTAAAGGGAATGCTAAAGGCGGAAGTTTTTACGGCAAAGGATGCCTCAGGCATCAGAGCCGCCAGCCTGAAGGCTCCTTGATACCTCACAGGCTCCAAATCAAAGCTTTTGAAAAACTCTTCAAAATTACCCTGTCCTGTCTGCGGCTCAAAGGAGCCCGTGACCTTAAGGAAGCCCATTTGCATATTAAACCTAATCTGTCCGCTGACATGATCAAGGGAGGGCAGCAGTCCTTCAGGAAGTTTTACCTCCCAGCTGATAATACCCTCGCGGCTTAACAGGGAAGCTTCCTTGGGCTGATATTTAAGAGAAAGATTAGCTGTTTTGGCCGAGATGCGCGCTAAGACCTTATCAATGTTTTTATCAAAAAGGTACCCTGCAGCGAAGATCTGTGCCCCCGCCAGAATTACCACCAGCAAAGATGCTGCGGTAATAATTTTAAGAAGGGTAGATTTTTTTGCCTTGAACATCTAAATGCAACCAAAAAGCCCTTATAAGCTCCTGCCGTCCTGGATCCCTGCCAAAATCCGCCCGCTTTCTTGTAAAAACTTGTCGGCATATTCTCCAAAATAATCGCGGACCTTAAGGAACTTTGCCATAAATTCATCCCTGTCATGGGATGCTATTACCTCAGCCTGCTGTGCAATACAGTCAAGGTAACCAGTAATGAGCTTTTCATTGTGCTCAGAGGCCATAATGATATCGCAGTAAAGTTTAGGATCCTGGGCAAAGAGCCTGCCCACCATTAAAAGCTCCAAATGGTAAATAGGGGAGCTTAAATCAAGCACTTTTTCAAGATCAGGATTTTGCCCTGCAAGAAAAAGCCCGTAGCAGTAGGTCGTAAAGTGCCGCATCGCCTGAATGATCCCCATGGACTCATCATGTTCTTTTGCGCTGCACTGACAGATCCTTGCCCCCCAAATCTTAAACTGCTCCAGTAAAAAGGCACACTTTTGCGAATCTCTGCCGCCGGTATCCACTATGACCTGCTTTACCATCCCTCTTATGTCAGGACCGAACATAGGATGCAGACCAATAACAGGTCCCTTGTGGCAGGAAAGCATTTTATTGAGGGTATGAGTCTTTACTGAAGTAATATCGGCAAGAATAGTGTCTTCATCAAGATATAAGGCAGTCTTTTCAATCACAGCAAGAGCAATATCTATGGGCACGCAGATAAAAACTGCAAGAGCGCCTTTTAAAATCTGTTCAGCATTGCGCCAATCGTGTTGCTCAAGAATTTTTACCTTATAGTAAGAAGCCTCAAAATATCTTTCAAAGAGCCTGCCCATGCCTCCACCGCCGCCTACCAACACTATGGGGCGGTCGGAAGGATTGGTGCATGAAAAGTGCATGGTACGATCTTCTTTGTAGGACTCCCTTAAAATTCTTCTGAGTATGTCCTCAACAAGACCTGCAGGAAGATGGTGTTCCAAAGCTTTTTGGGCGCGATCTTTCATCAAAAAGGCTTCGCGTTCGACACTGCGGGTCGCCTCCCCCAGCTCCGCTTTAACCTCAGAGGCTCTTGCAACCAGCTTAAGCCTTTCTTCAAGAAGGGCAATCAGCCTGTCATCAGCCTGGTCTATCTGTTCCCTAAGTTTGGTTAACTCGTCCCTGGCATCCATCAGCTCACAGGCATAAGCCTCTCCTGCATGCAGCCTTGCTGCTACATTGAATCAATTTCATCAAGGAAGGATTCATCAAAAGTAATGCTGTCATCAGTCTGCAGTGCCGCATCCGGATTGACCAGGCCTTCTGCATACATTAGATAGATTTCCCTGGTTGAAGCGTAAGGATCTACGGCATTGTCAACCACCCCTTCTTGATCAATAAGCTGAGCTCTGGCATGGATGCCTCCTAAAGCCCATCTTGCTATGTTGGCATAGGTAGGCAGCAGCAACCAGAAAGGAGCATTGTCTATGGTATCGCCATGAATTTCACGGGCCGTAGTCGGGCCTAAGAAGGGGATCATAAGATAAGGCCCTTGTTCCGTACCAGCTCTGCCCATCACTGTACTCAAATCCATGGGAGCGGACTCAAGTCCCATATCAGATGCCACGTCAATTAGACCCAAAAGCCCCAGTGTACTGTTAATGCCAAAGCGTGCAAGACTCTTTAAGCTGTCCTCAAACTCCAAAAGCAGGAGATTATCGACCACGTTGTGAACTTCATTTAAATTGCCAAGAAAATTACCCACTCCCGTCTGCACAAAATCAGGAAGCATCGCATAACCATGGGCAACAGGTCTTAGGACATAGTTATCAAAGAAAACATAGTTCACATTCCACCCGACAACGCGGTTGGGAGTCTCAAGAGTATCTATGGCATTACCGGGCAGTTTGCTGTAACCATAACTATAATCCTGATGATAGGCAGTGTAATTGAGCACTCTTGGTGACATGGGATTGGGAAGGGATCGTGCAGCCTGCGCTGCAGGCGTCAAAGCGCACACCAAAGCACCGGCAGTCACAAACTGCTGCCATAAAGTAGCCATACTAATACCTCACAACGAACGTATGCTGCCTGATTAAATAAAAGTCACCTGCCTGAAGGCAGAAGTAAACTTAAGCTCCCAAGAGCTCCCTAGGTAAGATTCCTTTAGTCCCATTGTAACACTGCAGGACAGCAGGCACGCCAAAGCTCTGAGTTTTCCTTAAGTAAGGCTTTTATTCAGAATCCTTAGCATCCTCTTTTTTATCTGCTGCACCATCTTCTTCACTTTGGTCCTGCTCACTTCCTGTTACGCCAATGAGCTCGACATTGAAGATCAGCATTGAATTAGGCTTGATAAAGTCACCTGCGCCGTTTTCCCCATAGGCAAGATGACTTGGAATATAAAGCTCATAGACCGAGCCTTCACTCATTAGCTGCAAAGCCTCAACCCAGCCCTGGATCATCCCTGCCAGGGGAAACTCTACAGGTTCGGTCTGCTCATCAAAAACTGTCCCGTCAATGGTGGTTCCTTTGTATTTTACGGAGATGGTATCACCCAAAGTAGGCTTTTTGCCGCTGCCTTCGGTAATGACCTTGTACTGCAGTCCTGATTCCGTGACTACAACTCCCTCTTTGCCCTTATTCTCTTCAAGGAACTTTTCACCTGCTGCCAAATTGGCTTCAGCTTCTGCTCTGGCCTTTGTAATCATGGCTTCCTGTGCCTTTTCATTAAGGGCAATTAAGATAGACTCTATGGTGGCCTGATCCAAGACACTTTTATCATTCATGGCATCCGTAAAGCCCTGCATAATAAGCTCATTGCTCAAGGGGCCGATAATGTCACCCTGAGTCTTTTGCATATTGGTAACATAAAGCCCTATTGAAGCCCCAAATGCATAGGATGCCCTGTCTTCAAAGGAACTGTCATCATTAACGGGAGCTCCAGCAGAGGACTCCACAACAGCAGTTTTAGTCTCTTCCGTCTCTTTGGCACTGTCATCCTGGGCTGAAACATTATCGCAGCCTGTAATAATCAAGAGGGCGGCGGCAAGGGCACTTAAGGCATAAGCCTTGGAATTCACGAACAACAAGGTAAAAACTCCATTAATAACACAAAGTAACAATTTAATTAGCGGGTTGATTATGATATACCGTACTATAAGATGCGGCAAGATACCAAAAAGTTCCTTTTGTTATAAAAGGCAAGAGGCGATTGTCACCTCCTCGAGGCAAAAGTTTGCAAAAGTCAGGGGTTCACTCCTGTTAAGGTTTTGGATGAAACAGTACTACATAGGTTTAATGTCAGGGACCAGCATAGACTCCATGGATGGAGTGCTCCTTGAGATCACAGGTCAGGATCTTAAGCTTTTGGGACAAGCTTCCCTGCCCTGGGATGAAGACACCAAAAAAGAACTGCACCGCCTTTGCAGGAGCGGCCCTGATGAGATGGATCAAGCAGGACGCTCAGGCTGCAGAATAGCCGAAAAAAGCGCTGAAGTTGTAAAACTTCTTTTAAGAAGGTGCCAAATAAGCTCTGATAACATCACAGCCTTAGGCTCCCACGGGCAGACTGTCCGCCACAGACCCGAACACGGCTTTAGCATTCAATTGGATAACCCTGCTTATCTTGCCTGCCTTACGGGAATAGATGTTATTGCCAATTTCAGGGCTGCAGATCTGGCAGCTTCAGGACAGGGAGCCCCGCTTACCCCGATTTTTCATAAGGAAGTTTTTGGGTCGGATAAGGAGCTGCGCTTTATTCTAAATATCGGGGGGATTTGCAATCTTACCGTACTTGACGGATACAAAATCATCGCAGGCTACGACACCGGACCTGGCAATACCTTAATTGATCTTACCTGCCGCACCTTCTTCAACCAGGCCTTTGATAAAGACGGCAGAAAAGCATCAGAAGGCACCGTAAAAAAAGAAGTGCTCAATAAGCTTTTAGAACATCCTTATTTTGCTCAAAAAGCCCCTAAATCAACGGGAAGGGAAATTTTTAATGAAGATTACCTAGGCCCCTGTTTTGACATGGTAGCTGAAGGTCTGTTAACCCCTCAGGATCTTACAGCATCCCTTACGGCACTGACGGTAAGGACTGCAGGAGAGGAGATCCTCTTCTGGCATAACAAACACGGCAGTGATAAACCCTCAAGGCTTATTCTCTGCGGGGGCGGGACCTTTAATCCGGTACTTAAAAAAGGTTTAGAGAACTTTCTTAATCACATGGAAGATCCTTCACCTAAGATTGCAATTTCAACCTCAAGTGAATTTGGTATTGGGGAACAATACCTGGAGGCCCAGGCCTTTGCCTTTTTTGCAAGCCTTTTTGTAAGAAGAAAACAGGTTTTTCTTGAAGATATTACCGGTTCTTCAGGCCCTGTTATTATGGGACAGCTAAGTCCCGCCCCAAAGGGCGCCTTCGTAAGGGGCCTTTACTGACAGAGGGCTTCCCCAAAATCTAAACTTTTATGCCCTGAAAAGTAGACTTACTTTTGCCTTAAGTTTTTACCATCAAAAGCCCCTGCCCCATAAGGATGGGTTCTTGCATAAACCTCCTTCATACGCTCTGAGGCCACATGAGTGTAGATCTGGGTGGTAGTCATTGATGAATGCCCCAAAAGCATCTGCACCGAACGCAAATCAGCATCATGATTAAGAAGATGGGTGGCAAAGGCATGACGGAAGGTGTGGGGGGAAGGATCTGATTTAAGTCCTATCTGCCTGGCATATACTTTGATGCGGTACCAAAAAGCCGTGCGGGTCATGGGCCCTAATTTTCCTGAAATAAAAATGTATTGACAGTTATTTTTAGGATCTTTTGCCAGCCTTTGGGGAGAAGTAAGATAGGTGGCAAGCCAGTACAGGGCATTTTCCCCCAAAGGAACAATGCGCTCCTTGTCCCCCTTGCCCCTGATCCTCACAAAGCCGTCCAAAAGATTTAAGTTTTCTTTACTAAGACCCACAAGCTCGCTTACTCTAAGACCTGTTGCATATAAGGTTTCCAGCATTGCCTTGTCGCGCAGCCCGGTGTGATTTTCAATGTCAGGGGCATCGAGCATCAGGCTTACGGCTTCTTCAGAAAGAGTATGGGGCAGGGCTCTTCCCAATTTGGGATTGGCAATACCCGCTGCAGGATCATCATCCCTTAATCCCGTGGTTCTTAAATAATTTATAAGATTTCTGATAGAGCACAATTCCCTGGCTGCAGATCGCGAGCAAAGCTCATCTCTGCTGTCTTCAAGGTAGCATCTAAGATCGTCACCACTAAAGGTTTTAAGATCGGAATTTCTTGTATCAAGATACTTTAAAAAGCGTTTTACATCACTAAGATAGGAGGAAGTTGACAGGGGGGCAAGCCCCCTTTCAAGCAGAAGATAGTCCTCAAAGGCCCTTAAAATGAACTCCTGCTCTTTGGTTAATGCACCATCACTGTTTGACATAAAGCTTACCGTTACTGCTCCTTTTATTCCCCCTGGTTTTCAAAACTGCCGAGAAGGTGTTCCATAAAGCTTAACTCCCGCTCTTCAGCTCTGGTAACCCTGGCATAGAACTCACCGTCTACTTCCAGAATGCAAAAGCGGTATACCCCGTCTTCTGAAGGGTAATATTTAAGCTCCTCAAAGCGGGAAAAACGGTTTAGGGCAATGGGAGTCGAGCCTTCCCTAATAATGCCCGGAGCCTGCTTAAATCCAAAACTGGCCCCTGAACTCCATGCTGCATCGGCAAATTTAAAGCGGTACGGCGCCCAGTCCTTTCTTAATGGAGCCAGAGTACAATAGGAGTCTTCCTCAAACCTAGTAAGCTCATAGGAGGAGAGCACGGCATAATCATTCATCTCCCCGCGCAGAAAAATCCTGTGTCCTTCAATTTCAAAAACAGCCGTTTTGCTGGCATCATCAGCCGAAGTTACTTCAGAAGTTGCGCTGCAGCCACAGAGCATTAAAGCCCCTGCAAGGATGGCCAAAATCGGACTTGTCTTCACTATTTCCTCCTTTAACGTCAGGATCGGCCGAAAATCATCATAAATGATGCGTTATACAGACTTTAAATTGTCCTTCATTATACGATCTGAGGCACTTCGTGCAGTCTTTATCTACGGCGTACGATCCTAACCAGATCATAGATCATAAAATTAGGCAGTGCTATTTTTGCTATTGATTGCAATGAGGCTTAAAAAGCAAGC
>CAYNSI010000069.1:0-3690 GCA_964399665.1 uncultured Enterobacterales bacterium
AACCAGGGAAATGACGGGATCAAAACCCGTTGCCTTACCACTTGGCTATACCCCTAAGCGCTCCTGTAACTCTAGGAGAGTTCCGGGACAACGAAGATGCATTTTAAGGAAAAATTAACATGTGTCAATAGGTTTTAAATTTGGATCTTGTCAGAAATAATGTCTTTTGCAATAAATCGGTTGAATCAACGGATTTTCGGGGGTGAGCAGGTGATTGGTAGCTATGACTGGAATCGAACCAGTGTTCTTAGCATTATGAGTACCGCGCCCTGACCTACTGAGCTACAGGGCCACAGCTGCGCCTTATAAAATTCAAGGTTCAAAAATTGCAGGTCTGCTGTTATGTCCGCGAAAGATAAAGTCCAAGATCTTTTAGCTTTGGCAGGGCTTTTTATTGACTTAAGGTTGCGGCTTTGGCTTCTCTTACTTCAAGCTTTACTCTAAAGTCATCCCGATCCACTTTGCCTACGATGTCTATGAGCTCATCCTTGGAAACATGTGACCAGTCGTATTTATCATCCAATTCAACTTCTATTGTGCCGCCGTTCTCGTCGGTAAACTCATAGTCCTCATCGCCGAAATAACGGGTCAGACGCCCGCGCAGGATAATAATGTCATCGTCCCGGCAGGTAAGGTAGATCTCATCAACATTATTCATTCTGTTGTAGTCACCCCAAAACCCCTGAGGCAGGCGGTGGTGATGCTCTTCAGAGACAGCCTCGAGGCAAAAGAGGGCAAGAGCAAGTGCTAAAGCATAATTCTTTAACAGACGCATTGCCTTGGTCTCCTTCTTTTTTCCAGTAAGCCTATTTTATATTGACAGAATTAGGATTGTCTTAGCCTGCAGGATCTGATGATTAAAAAAGTCCTGGAATCATCTTGTTGCAGAACTGAACTTAAGGTTAAGTTCGTGCTTTTTTAATGCAGGAGGCAAAAAAGAGGGCATGATGGCCTCAAGTCCGACATGCCCCAGGGCGCAACCCCCAGAGGTCACGCCAACAACACTCAGGTGTCATTATACCTTGAAGTTTGCATTGGTAAAATGACGCGTCCTGAAGTTTCCCTTAAGCATTTTGCAAAGAGCGTGCAAAGACAACGGACTTATCTTGGGATTAATGTCAATTTGTTTTACGGCGTACTTAAGTATAATTGTTGCGGCAAACTGCCCCGGAATAATCACTTGTAGAGGCTTTTTGTCACTTTGGCCTGAATTTGACGTTTCCTTAACACAGAGGTTGATATGACTGAATTAGATTTAGCAAAAGCAGCAATAGGAATAGAATTGGGCTCTACCCGCATTAAGGCGGTTTTAATAGATGAGAATCACAAATCTGCAGCTCAGGGCAGTCATGATTGGGAAAATCATCTGGAAAACGGTCTTTGGACTTATTCCCTGGAAGAAGTCTGGCAGGGAACAAGGCATGCATATGCTGCACTTAAGGAAGATGTCAGAAAAAAGTTTGGTCTTAACCTTCAGAAGGTTGCCGGGATTGGTTTTTCTGCCATGATGCACGGCTATCTTGCCTTTGATAAAGACGATAAGCTTTTGGTTCCCTTCAGGACCTGGCGCAACACCAATGCCCGCAGAGCATCTCAGGAGCTTACTGATTTATTCGGCTTTAATATTCCTGAGCGCTGGTCTATTTCCCATTTTTATCAGTGCATCCTAAACGGCGATGAACATGTTAAGGACGTGGCCTTTTTCACTACTTTATCAGGCTATATCCACTATATGCTCACAGGTAAAAAAGTTTTGGGCATAGGGGATGCTGCAGGCATGTTCCCCATTGATTCTATTACCCATGACTTTGATGCTCCTATGATAGCTAAGTTTAATGCTCACGCCGCATCAAAGGGGATTAACTGTGATGTCAAGTCCTTAATGCCAAAGGTTTTATGTGCAGGAGATGATGCCGGAGCACTGACTGAGGAAGGGGCCAAACTTTTAGATCCTTCTGGGGATCTACAAGCTGGAATTCCCCTCTGTGCCCCTGAAGGAGACGCGGGTACCGGCATGGTGGCAACCAATGCCGTAAGGGTGCGCACCGGCAACGTCTCGGCAGGAACGTCCATCTTTGCTATGGTAGTCCTAGAGAAGGCCTTAAAGAAACTGCATCGTGAAATTGACATGGTAACCACGCCTGACGGCTATCCCTGCGCTATGGTGCATGCCAACAACTGCACTTCAGATTTAAATGCCTGGGTAGGTCTGTTTGCTGAATTTGCTCAAATTGCAGGTGCTGATGTCAGCACCGATGAGTTGTTCTACCTCCTGTACCAAAAAGCCCTGCAGGGCGATCCTGACTGCGGGGGGCTGATGAGTTACGGTTATTATTCAGGTGAATTTATCACCGGCCTCGAAGAGGGCAGACCTTTGTTTATGAGAAAACCTGATGCCAGATTTAATCTTGCAAACTTCATGAAAACCCATCTTTACACTGCCTTTGGGGCTGTAAAAATAGGTATGGATATTCTCACCGTCGAAGAGGAGGTAAAAATTGACAGACTGCTGGGGCACGGCGGCATTTTTAAGACCAAAGGGGTTGCCCAGAAAATTATGGCAGATGCCCTGAATGTCCCGGTATCGGTTATGGAAACTGCAGGTGAAGGCGGTGCCTGGGGCATTGCGGTATTGGCAGCCTATCATGCCGACAGCAATGGGCTTGCCCTTCCTGATTATTTGGATCAAAAAGTATTCAACAATGCTGCACAAACTGCCATTGAGCCCACAGCACCTGAAGTCAAGGGCTATGAGGCCTTCATTGAAGGCTATAAAAAAGGTCTTTATGCGGAAAAGGCTGCCGCTGAATTTTACCGGTAATAAGACAAAGTCTTTTTATGGCCTTTTTAAGGTTCTTTTGGATGGCGGGTGTTTGATGGCCCCGCCTGATTTTAAGACAGCATAGCAGAGCTTCACTCCTGCTCCGGGGCAGGAGTGCTGCTTTTTTGAGGCTATGTTGAATTGGGCATAATTTGTGTGAGGGTAAGGCTTGATGGCTGCCAGGGCATGGGGAGGCGGTCTTAAGATTTATGGTCATTTTTGACTTCAAGAACCTAAAAAGTAATTGAAGCGCCTCTTTTGATGCTGCCTGATGAGACCTCGATGTAGACGGCATCTGCCTTTAGGTCTTTTAAGTCATACCATGCAGTTTCACCTGCCCTATGGTTTGAGCAGATGATCTCCTCGGTTTTGGTTTTTTTTGAGGAAATATCGATGCCGTTTGCGGTTACCCTAAGATTTTTGGGGGTTCCGATGATCATGATGCCTACGGCATAGCCTTTGGGTTTTAGGATCCTAAGATCGACAATTTCCGCCCTTAAGGGATTTTTTAAGGTGTCGTAAACATCGCAGGGATTAAAGTAGTTTGCAGCAAAGCTTTGCAAGGAAATTATAGAAAGCAGCAAAGCTGAAATTTTGCCAAGGCAGGTCATAACTCATCCTTTTTATTAATAAGGTTGCTGTACTATCAAACCTACTTACAAAGAGAACTGATTACGGACAAGATCTTAATCGCCTCTTACAGTGTCCTGCAAGAGATTTTCTTTAGTCTGCCACGTAGTCTTTTTGGGGAAATTTTGCAAGGTTGAGAGCGGGTGCGCAGGGGCCTTTGGGCTCAAGTTGTCTGTCTTCATTTGTTTGCTGTGGAGCTTTTTCCAAAGCCATGTTGAATTCAACCAAAAAGCAAAGCA
>CAYNSI010000069.1:3790-10758 GCA_964399665.1 uncultured Enterobacterales bacterium
GTTTGCTGTGGAGCTTTTTCCAAAGCCATGTTGAATTCAACCAAAAAGCAAAGCACCGCTGCCTGATGGTTTAGTATCTGTTGGAAGCAAAGATTAGGGGCGTGGTAAAATTTAAATATATTTCCGTCAGTTACGGGAATTGGGATTCTTTTGTCTTACTGGTAAATATATGGCATTGACTACAACGCAGCTTATTGCTCTATCGCAATTGCCCGGCATTAGCTCAAGTACTATCTTAAATAAAATCAGTCCGGTTTTTTTAGATTATGCCAATGATATTGAAGTACGCGTCTGGCTTGCCGAAAATTTTAAAAGTAAGAAGGCTCCTATAAGTAAAGATCAAATTGACCATGCTTTCTTTAAGGCAGAGCAAATTTTAGAGGCCTCCGCCGATTTGGGGATAAAAACTCTGTCCTACTATGAATCAGCTTTTCCTCAAAGCTTGCGTGATGTCGTAACTGACAAAAAAAGGAAAGGAATGCCTCAAAAAGTGCCGGTGGCAGTGATTTATTACAAAGGAGATCTTTCTCTCCTTAATATGGATTCCATGGCGATCATAGGTGCCAGCAATTGTAGTCATTATGCATCAAGTGCTTCTTATATGATGGCGCAGCATTTTGCAGGGTGCGGATTTTGTATTGTTTCAGGCCTGGCAGCAGGGTGTGATGCTGCGGCTCATAAAGGAGCAATAAGTGTGACGGGAGGTAAGACTATTGCGGTGTTGCCTCACGGCCTTGATATGGTGTACCCGCCTGAAAATGAATGGCTTGCTCAACATGTTTTAGACTCAGGGGGGCTTTTGCTCTCTGAATGTCCGCTGGGAAATAAACCAAGACTCTATACCTACATAGGCCGCAACTATATTCAGGCTGCTTTGTCGCTTGCTACTCTGGTAGTAGAGTCAACAGTGACAGGCGGCTCTATGATTGCGGCTAAAGCTGCCTACAATGCACGTAAGCTGCTGTTTGTGATGAAATATCGGGATGCTGCGTTCAATAACAGTCCTCAAACTGAGGGAAATCATTATTTGGCCTCAAGGTGCGGTGCAAGATATTTAGGCGGTTATACCAACAAAGCCCAAATGTCGGCCTCTTTGGACCATGTTGCTCAATATATCAGAGATGTCAGAAGCCGGTGCGGCTTTGGTGGATGATCTGTATTAAGAACAGCCTGTTCTTTAGCAAAAAGTGCCGTAAACCCTTACCCAATGCGGGCCTGTAGCATAGTGTGAAAAAAGGACAAAGCAGCACAAAGCGGTAAGTCCAAAAGATCCCAAAATTTTTGCGTGCGGACTTTATGTTGCGCCATTTTTCAAGTTTTCAAAACTTGCTGTCCAAATGTCCGTATTTAAGCTGTATACGATATTTGGCCACTTTAAGGAGCAGGGAAATAAGACTGCCCCTGAGAACTTAGGGAGTCCCTTTTACGCTTGCAAAGATCTGATCTGTTCTTGCCGCGAACCTAAGGGAAAAAACGGTAACAGCTCTTGCGCTTTTGGGAGTTGAAGTTTAGTTTCAGGTTTCTGTAGTTATTTCTATAACATGATCCAGATCAATATTTTGAAAAGGGCCGTACCATACTAGTATGAAATGTTTAAATATTTGATTAGAATAGGTCTGCAGATGACTTATTTGAGTAGAGAGGTGCAAATTGAAAAACGTACTGTCTAAAGCATTAGCAGTTGCAGTGGCGACTGTATTTGCTGTTTCTGTTCCCCTTAGTGCTCAGGCTAAGACTACCCGTATTATTTTTGCCAATTATTTCGGCCCGACTCATCCTAACACCTTGATGATGAATAAATTCAAGGAAGATATTGAGAAGGCCTCAAACGGCGATTTCAGGGTTACCGTTAAGCCGAACAATGAAGCAGGCGGCGAGGAGAAGCTTGTTGAGCTTATTAAGCGCGGCACTATTCAGGTAGCAATTGTCGGCGGATACCTCAAGAATGATGAGCCGACAACGGCCAATATTGAGCAGCCGTTTATTATTGACTCATGGGAACATGCCCGTAAGGTCTATACCGGCGATGAAGTGCACAAATACCTTGATGGTCAGTATTTTGAGAAGACCGGGGTGCGCATTGCAGGATATGTGGTAAACGGCTTCCGTCAGATCTCAAGCAGTAAACCTGTTGAAAAGCTTGCTGATTTTTCAAGCATCAAGATCCGTACTCCTTTAAATGAAGTGTTTGTAGAGACCTTCAAGGCATTAGGATCCAATCCTACTCCTCTTCCCATGACGGAGCTTTATACCGCTTTGGAGACCAGGGTTGTTGATGCCCAGGAAAATCCGTATGCCACCATTAAGGAAATGGGCTGGTGGGAAGTTCAGGATTATCTGATTGCCTCAAATCACATGTTCTCTCCGTCATTCGTGGTTGTTAATGACAAGAACTTCTACAGCAAGCTTACTGATGAAGAGAAGGCTATCTTTGACAAGTGCCTTGAAGATGCTATCGCCTATAACTGGGAGATCTCCGAGCAGTTTGACTATGAGTCAAGGGATTTCATGATTGAAAAGGGTGTGACCTTAATTGAGCCCAGTGATGAGCTTAAGGCTGATATGCGCGCTGCATGTCAACCTGTCTATCAGTGGTTTGATGACACCTTCCCCGGTTCTAAAGAATTCCGTGAGTTCATTCTGAAAGAAGGCGAAGGCCTTTAATTTTTCTTGATTTTTCACAAAAAGGGCGGCACAAGCCGCCCTTTTCATAGACAGAGGGAGCTTCCTTCATGAGATATTTTGAGACCGTTGTTAAGTATGTCAGCGGATTGTGCTTGGCAGTTATGGTCACGTTGGTGGTAATTAATACCATACTGCGTTACACCGTATCCTCGAGCATTGTCCAGACTGAGGAGCTGTGCCGGTACCTGTTTCTATGGTCCACATATTTGGCGGTAATTACCGTGTATCGTAAAAGACAGCACATTAACGTAACTATTCTTACAGACTACATTGGAGATGGCGCAAGGAAGTTTCTGGAAGTTCTGGTAGAAATCTTATCCATAGTAGTCTTGGGGATCCTGGCTTTCGGTTCCTATCAATACTATGAGGAAACGACTATGATAGGTCAGGTTACCTATATCCCGTATAAGGCTATGATTGCTCCTGTTATGATTGCATCTGTTGCCTGCATATATTTATCAGCCCGTCATCTTTACGATGTTTTCACAGCAGATAAGAGGTAGAAGTCATGCAAGAAATAGCAATCTTTTTAGGATCTTTATTCCTTTTTCTGCTCACGGGCATGCCTATTGCCATCGTGTTGATGATAAGCTGCATGCTTTTGATATGGTGGATTGATTTAGGTGATATTCCTTATCAGCTGTCTTTCCAGATCATTTCAGGTACAGACAACTACATCCTGATCACCGTGCCTTTCTTTATTCTGGCAGGTGAAATTATGAAATACGGCGGGATTTCCGATCAGCTTATCGCCTTTGCCAAGGCTGCCATCGGCAGACTGCGCGGCGGGTTAGGTTATGCCGGAATTCTCTCCTGCATGCTCTTTGCAGGATTATCAGGTGTTGCCATTGCTGACGTATCGGCATTAGGGGGTATTTTGGTGCCCATGATGGTGGCAGCAGGCTATGACAAGGCAAGATCCACGGGTCTTGTCTGTTCTGCAGCCTTAACCGCTCCTATTATTCCGCCAAGCCTTCCCATGATTATCCTGGGTGTTACCGTAGGACTTTCCATAGGCAAGCTTTTCGTGATGGGTATTGTTCCCGGCATTCTTTTGGGTGTCTCCCTGATGGTGGCTTGGTTTTTCGTGGTAAGAAGAGACAAACTTCATGATGTCACCAAGGTCCCTTTAAATGAGATGCCGAGGATCTTCGTCAAGGCTTTCCCGTCACTGCTTTTGCCGATTATCATCATTGTCGGTATCAGAATGGGATTTTTCACCCCCACAGAAGGCGGAGCCATAGCAAGCGCCTATGCCTTCCTGGTGGCCACGGTTATCAACAGAAAGCTTAAGCTTTCGATGCTGCCTGATATTCTTTATGATGCAGCCAAGAGTACTGCTGTGGTGATGTTTATTGTAGGCGGCGCCTGTGCCATAGGCTGGGTGATTACTATGGCCGATGTTCCAGCCTCACTGGTGAGCCTCATGGAGCCCTTGGTTGAAAAACCGGTACTGCTTCTTATAGTCATCAATATCTTCCTTTTGGGGATTGGTATGGTGATGGATATTACCCCGGTGATCTTAATCTTTGCTCCGGTGCTCTTCCCCCTGGTTGACGCTGCAGGCATTGATCTGTACTACTTTGCCATCATCATGATTCTCAACTTGTGTATCGGTTTGTTAACTCCGCCTGTAGGTACGGTGCTCTTTGTAGGGTGTTCCATCAGCGGACTGTCCATGGGCAGTATCGTAAAGGGGGTTTTACCTTTCTTACTTGCAGAAATGCTCTTTTTGATCCTGTGCCTGGTGTTTCCGCCCATTATTATGGGACCTGCGGAATTTTTCGGTTGATGTGCAAGAGAATTAAGTTTAAGGAATTTTAATATGCAACAAAATAAAGTTATTCGTTTGGATGCTTTAATAAGCTTTGCATCCGAGGTTTTGCAAAGGCATGGCATGTCAAAGGAAGATGCCCTTGTTACTGCAAAGATTCTTGCCAATACTGATGCTTTCGGGATTAACTCCCACGGCACCAAGAATCTTAAAGGGTATATTGACAAGATGAACTGCAAGGCTTTGTTTGCTGATGCCAAACCTGAGTTAGTAAGGGAAGGTCCTTCCTTTGCAGTTTATGACGCCCATGACTGCGTCGGTATGGTGGCAGGTCACACCGGGATGCAAAAGGCCATTGAAATTGCCAAAAAGACCGGCATCGGCTACGTTGCTGTTAAAAACAGCTGTCACTTCGGGGCAGGTTTTTCTTATGTTCGTGATGCGGCGGAAGAGGGGTTGTTCGGTATTGCCATGAGTAATACTGATCCTAATATGGCAGTACCCGGCGGCAAAACCATGGTAATAGGCAATAACCCCTTAGCCTTTGGCATCCCGGTTAAAAACCGCAAGCCGGTGGTGTTGGATGTGGCTCTGTCTGCTACTGCCGCTTTGAAGATCAACAAGGCCAAGACTTACGGCCAGAAGATCCCCACCAACTGGTTGTTAGATCCTGAAGGCAATCCTACCGATGATCCCAACTGGTACCAAAACGGAGGAGCTCTGCAGCCTATGGCAGCCCATAAGGGCTACGGCTTTTCCATGATGGTTGAGGCCTTAACCTCAATTGCAGCAGGCGGACTTCTGGTTCGTGACGTAAAAAGCTGGTGCTTTGATCTTGAGAACAAAAACAGGGTAAGCCACGGCTTTATAGCAATTGATCTTGATGCTGTATGCGGCGGTGATGCCGAGCAGGCAGCCTTAGATTATGTTGAGTACATTAAAAACTCACCTAAAGCTGCAAGTACCGATCGTCTGCTGGTCCCGGGTGAACTTGAGTGGGAAAAATGTGATAAGGCTGTCAAGGACGGCCTTGAACTGCCCTATGATGTGGTGGATGTCCTCGAGGCTTTATCAAAGCAGGAAAATCTGCCCTTAAAGTGGCTTTAGCACTAAAATAACCTAGGTTTTCCCTAAAAAAGCAGGGAAAACCTTAGAATTAACAATCAGGCTGTTTTCTTGGAATATTCAGGAGTAAGGTTAATGAAAGCTTGTGTCTTGTATAAAAAAGGCGAATTAAAGTATACCGATGTAGAAGATGTTCAGATAAAAGAGGCCGATGAGGTTAAGGTAAAGGTCCAAAACGGCGGCATCTGCGGATCAGATCAGCACTACTTCCTGGAAGGGGGTATAGGATCTGCCATTGTGGTGCGTGAGCCTATTGTAATAGGACATGAAGGCTGCGGTATTGTTACTGAAGTAGGCAGTAATGTTAAAGGTATTAAAGTGGGCGATCAGGTAGTGATGCGTCCTGCAAGGCCCTGCTTTAAAGATAACTGCTTTTACTGTGAGCATCACATGTTCTCATACTGCGAGAGCATGCGTCATCTGGGATCTGCGGCCACCTTCCCGCACACCCAGGGACTTTTTGCCGAATACGTGGTAGTCCATCAGGCCCAGTGCCGTGTTGTAAAAAATATGGCGCCTGAGGTGGCAGCCTTTGCCGA
Organism: uncultured Enterobacterales bacterium; assembly: GCA_964399665.1. Taxonomy (GTDB): domain Bacteria; phylum Pseudomonadota; class Gammaproteobacteria; order Enterobacterales; family Succinivibrionaceae; genus Avisuccinivibrio_A. Next base: position 9,914 of record CAYNSI010000069.1, read on the forward strand.
ACCTCTGGGGGTTGCCTACAATGGAGTCCATGCCTTAGAAGATGTCATAGGCAAAAATGTTCTGGTCATGGGGGCAGGTCCCATAGGCTGCCTGTGCGTTGCTGCCGCCAAGACTTTGGGTGCTGACAGAGTTACCGCGGTTGATATTCGTGATGAGCCTTTGCAGCTTGCCCTTAAGATGGGAGCTGATGAAGTTTGCAACTCCAAGACCAATCCTGATCAAATTGAAAAGTGGAGTGCCCATAAGGGTTATTTTGACTGCTGCATGGAAGCCTCAGGCAACGGTTTTGCAGGTGAAAGCGCCATGCGTATGACAAGACCTACAGGAGTGGTTTCACAGGTAGGCATGTATGGTACCGGACATCAGCCAAAAGATCTGGGAGCCTTTACCACCAAGGGCCTTAAGTGGAATTCAGTATTCCGCTTCTATGAAGAATTCGGTCCTGCAGTAAATGCCCTGCAAAACGGCCTTATTGATCCTCTGCCGCTGCTTTCTGCCAAGTTCCCGGCAAGTGACATCGTAAAGGCCATGGAAGCTGCCGTTTCTCCTGATTCCTGCAAGGTGCAGATCTACTTTGATTAAAACAAAAAACCTTCTTTAAAGGTAAGATTAAGGCGGCAGATGCCGCCTTAATTGCTTAAATTGCAGATGGTGCTGATGAAGGCTTTATCCTCATAACTTTTGATGACGATGAGTTTCTTTCATGCCCAAAAAGCACATCTACAAAGTTGTTAGTGCTCACCGTAAAAGCAGGAACCAGCTGATTTTAAGAGGCTTTTGGGGTTGGCGGCAGGGCCTGAAGAAAAGAGCGGCCATACTTTGCAAGATATTGCAGGTTTTATGA
>CAYNSI010000070.1:0-10669 GCA_964399665.1 uncultured Enterobacterales bacterium
ACCCTTGATTTGGAAGGCTTCCGCTCAGGATCCATGGACCTTAAACTTTTTCAAAAATAAACCATTGGACCTTCTGTAAGCTAAAGTCTGTCAGGCTGTAACCTGCCTTCTGTACATACCAAACCCCTTTTGCAAGCTCCTAAAACAAGACAGGGTAAGACAGACTGACAGCTGTTTTGTGCAACAGACAGATCTTTTTGCGCAAAAGCGCTCCATTGCACAATAGTACTTTACGAAAAGCTCAAAATGACAACAGCTTTTTTAAAAATACTCTCAAATCTTCATGAAACGGTCCTGAAATTACGGCCTGTCAATGCTTCTTAAGGCACTTTTTTGCAACGTCACCTTATTAAGCCCCTAAGGCAGTATATCTTTTAATTTTCTTTAAATATCAAAATGATATTTATTAAAAATGGTCTTTTCAGCCGTCAATATTTCCCCATGGTCCCTTAGGGTTTCCAGCATTTTGTGACCTCAAGCGAAGTTTTGAAAAAAACTTTCAAAAATGAGATCTTTACGGCATTTAAGGTTGAATTTTACTGGATTTTGAGAACATAAAAAGCATTTTTATGCAACAGACGTTTTTATTTTTAAGATAAATTTGTACCTGCGCTGTCCTATGAATGACGGCAAAATAGGTTAAATCCAAAGCTGCGAGGATAAAAATGGCTACAGATTATGATGTAAATTTAAAATATGGAGTAGATCCCAACCTGTCTTTAGAAGGTAAAGTTGCAGTCATAACCGGCGGCTTCGGCGGTATTGCCATGGCAAGCAACCGTCTGATGTATGCCAAAGGAGCAAAACTTGCTCTGTTATACCCAGGTTTTGAGGCCGGCAAGAAGGAAGCTGTCCTTGCTGAATTTCCTGACAGCTCGCGTGTTGCTGCCATTGAGTGCGACGTTACCAGTCCTGAGTCTGTAACAGCTGCATTTGATGCGGTTAAGAAACAATTTGGCACCGTTGATATCCTGGTTACCTGCGCAGGCTACGTATGTCTGCAGCCCTGCCTTGAGACGGAGCTTAAAGAGTGGAACAACCACATGGCAATCAATCTTACCGGGACCTTCCTTGCGGTACAGGCTGCAGCACGCATCATGACCGCCGACAAGCACCCGGGCAAAATTATCATGATTTCATCACAGGCTGCCACCGTAGCCCTTGACAATCACGTAGCCTATGCGACCTCCAAGGCCGGCCTTACCGGCATTTGCAAAGTAATGGCCAAGGAGCTGGGACCGCATCAAATCTGTGTCAATACCATTTCCCCGACTGTAGTTCTTACTCCTATGGGAGCCAAGGCCTGGGAAGGGAAAAAGGGTGAGGACAACAAGAAGATGATCCCCATAGGACGCTTTGCCTTCACGGATGAAATAGGCGCTGCGATTCTGTTCTTTGCCAGCAACGGTTCTGACATGATAACAGGAACTGATTTGCTGATAGACGGCGGTTATCAGGTCTGGTAGTTGTTAACCTGCTCAAATCAATATCATTAAAAGCGTTAAGGAGTTTATTATGAAATTTAAAACTATTGCAATGACTGCCGCAGCTGCTGCAGTAGCCCTGTCCTTCAGCGCCAATGCTGCCTCGGACAAAGGAACCATTGCCATCCTGGTAAATGCTCTTGACAATCCCTACTACGCAGCCGAAGCCGCCGGTGCAGACCGTCAAGCCAAAAGTTTAGGCTATGACACCCTGGTGCTCTCCCACAATGAGGATGTCAAAAGGCAGAATGAGCTTTTTGACAATGCCATAGGTCAAAAGGTTGCAGGCATCATCGTAGACTGTGCCGACTCCACAGCTTCTGTTGCCGCAGTCCAGAAGGCCGTTGATGCCGGTATTCCCGTAGCATGTATCAACCGCGAAATCGTAGCTGACGGTGTGGCACTGGTTCAGCTTACCCACAATAACTTCCAGGCAGGTTCCGATGTTGCCAACCGCTTTGTGGAGCTTGTAGGTGAAGAGGGCAATTATGTTGAGCTTACCTGCAATCTTGCGGACAACAACTGTGTAACCCGCTCAAGAGCATTCCACCAGGTAATCGATCAATTCCCCGACATGAATATGATTGCCCGCCAGGATGCCAAAGGTGCCCTGCTTGACGGCAAAAATGCCATGGACTCCATTCTTCAGGCACATCCTGATATCAAAGGCGTGATCTGCGGAAACGGCCCCGTTGCCCTGGGAGCCATAGCATCCTTAAAGTCAGCAGGCCGTGATGATGTTATTGTAGTAGGCATTGACGGTTCCAATGATGAAATGGCTTCCATCAAAGCAGGCGATCTGAAGGCTACTGCCATGCTGCAGGCCCAGGAGCTTGCCGTTCAGGGAGTCAACTACCTTGATGCTTATCTGACTGACGGATCCAAGCCTGAACAGGAGAGGATCATGTTCCGCGGCATTTTCATTGACAGCACCAACTCCGACAAGGTAAACGACTTCCTGTACACAGAATAGTCCTAACCTGTCTTATAGGAAACTTACTTAACTTGTGCCGCCAAAAAGGCGGCACAGCCTGGGTTTTGCTGTGAATGGGGAGTCCAAATGATGAGTAAAAACAAAATATTAGTTTCGGCGATGCTCACCGGAATGCTCTGCCTGGGAGGCTGTCGCTTGATATCAACTGCAGATTATCAAAAACTTCAGAATCCGGAGACCCCGCTGCTGCAGCAGACTGATGAGATTTTCCACAGCAGCCTTACTCCTCAGATTAAGGGGTCTGCCTTCCCTATTTCCGAGCTTTTTGCAAATTTTGCAGGACAGAACGATTTTGCAGCCTTATGCAGACGCTACGGCTTCCGCCATGCTGAAGAACAGCAGTGTAACTTCCCCGTAAGGGTTGAGGGCACAATTACTGCGGTAAAGACCAATACCAGACGCGGCACGATAACCGTTACTACAGCAGCAGGCGACAACGTCCTGGTGCAAATCGGCCCGGTAATCATGGGAACTGCTCTTCGCGATATTCACAAGGAAGTAAGCTACACCGATTTTAATGATCAAACGGTTTACGGCAATTACGGAGATAAGATAAATGCCCTGTCTGTAGCCGTTGCCGAGGCCTTAACCCTTGAGGAAGGGCAGACAGTGGAAGTTTTCGGTGCCTTCAGCTCCTGGGATATTCCGGACATCAATACCATAAGAGTGGCACCGGTTGAAATCATCATAAAGTAAGGGGGCTGCCATGGAACAAAATCTCGACAGCAGCGTGATCATCGAAACGGTAAATGCCACCCGCGTGTATCCGGGGATCACAGCATTAAAAAGTGTGAACTACAAGGTTTACCGTAATAAAGTAAATGTACTCATAGGCGAAAATGGTGCCGGAAAATCCACCATGATGCGTCTTCTTGCAGGAGTTGAAAAACCATCCTCAGGGCAGGTGCTGTTAAATGGCAGCCCCGTCTCCTTCAATTCCACACTGGATGCGGAAAAACACGGCATCGCCATTATCTTCCAGGAGTTAAATCTTTTTGCCAATATGAGCGTCATGGACAATATCTTTATTGCCCATGAGCACTTTTCCCTGAAAAAAGGCGTAATTGATACCAAGACTCAATATAAGATCGCCAAAAAAGTTCTTTCTGACCTGGGTCTTAACATCGACCCTCACACCATGTTAGGAGATCTTGGAGTAGGCCACCGCCAAATGGTGGAAATTGCCCGGGCCATGTCCAAAAATGCCAAGGTTCTTATCATGGATGAGCCTACCTCCGCCTTAAGTCAACAGGAAGTTATAACCCTGTTTAAGGTAATAAGACAACTTAAGGCCAATGGTGTCACCATCATCTACATTTCCCACCGCCTTGAGGAACTTTTGGAAATAGGAGACTGCATTTCCATTTTCCGCGACGGCTGCTTTATTGATGCAAGAGATCGTAAAGATGCCAACATTCCATGGATCATCGAAAAAATGGTGGGAACCGACAAGAAGCGCTTTGACTACGAAAAAGCGCCGTACGGGGATACCGTTCTTGAGGTAAAGGATTTAGTTTCCATGAGACCTACGGGCGGCTATCTTTTAAATCATGTCAGCATGTCTTTAAAAAGCGGCGAGGTTATAGGTATTTACGGTCTTCTGGGAGCTGGGCGCACTGAGCTTTTCAATGCCATCACAGGCAACATCCCATATCAAAACGGCACCGTACTTTTGAATGGTAAATCCATAGATAAATTAAGCTTCCAAAAAAGACTGCAGGCAGGCATTGCTTTTGTGCCCGAAGATCGTCAAAAGGAGGGGGTAATCTCCTTACAGTCAATAAGGGACAACATGCTTTTATCCTATAACTGCCTGATCCCATTCTACAAGTCGGTATTGCCCTGCAGGGCAAAAAAGGAAAAAAGTCTTGTAGACGATATGGTAAAGAAGCTTTCCATAAAAATTAACAGCGTGACCCTGCCCATAACCTCAATGTCAGGCGGAAATCAGCAGAAAGTAGTTTTGGGAAAGGAGCTTTTGGTAGAACCTGCGGTCATTTTACTTGATGAACCAACAAGGGGCATTGATGTGGGAGCCAAAAGCGATGTGTACCACCAGATAGGCAGGATGGCAAAGCAGGGCCTTGCCGTGGTTTTTTCATCCTCTGAGCTTGATGAAGTGATGGCTCTTGCCGATCGGGTGCTGGTAATGGCAAACGGGAAGATAGCAGCAGACTTTACCCGTGAGGAGCTTGACAGAGAAAAGATTATCAAGGCCTCCACCCCTGTTTAGTCGGGAGCGTACTGGAACATAAGTTTTCAACCAAACATAGGAAGTACTAAAGTGAGCAGCAAATATACAGTTTATATTTACCTTCTCAAGGCCAGAACTTTTATTGCCCTGCTGGCGGTTATCCTGTTTTTCAGTTTCATGGTGCCCAACTACTTTACCATGTCAAACCTTCTTATCATGACCCAGCACGTTGCCATAACAGGCCTTATTGCCATAGGCATGACCCTGGTTATTCTTACGGCAGGAATTGATCTTACGGTAGGTTCGGTGGTAGGCCTTGGAGGCATGGTAGCAGGTCTTCTGATAACCAAGGGCATCCCCATGGGTGATTCGATCCTGTTTTTAAACATCCTCGAAGTCATCCTGGTGGTAATGATTTTCGGAGGACTTATAGGGCTTCTTAACGGAATCATAATTACCAAGTTTTTGGTGGCCCCCTTTATATGTACTCTGGGCATGCTTTATGTAGGCCGCGGCGCCGCGCTTTTAGTCAACAACGGCAGCACCTTCCCCAATCTTACAGGCTTTGAGGAGCTTGGCAATACCGGGTTTGCCTTCTTAGGATCAGGGACTATTCTGGGGATCTATGTACCCATTTGGATCATGATCATCGTGACCATCATTGCCGTGTACATTACCACCAAAACTCCTTTAGGACGTTACATCTATGCTACAGGATGCAATGAAAACGGAGCCCGTCTTGCAGGTGTTCCCGTCATTAAAACCAAGCTTTTTGTCTACATGTTCTCGGGAGTATGCGCAGCCTTAGTGGGACTTATTCTGGCATCCCAGCTTCTAACCTCCCATCCTATGACAGGAAATATGTTTGAAATGGACGCCATAGGCGCCACTGCCCTTGGCGGTACTTCCCTTGCAGGAGGCCGCGGTAAGGTCTTAGGCTCAATCATAGGCGCCTTCGTTATCGTCTTCCTGGCAGACGGCATGGTCATGATGGGCGTCAATAACTTCTGGCAGATGGTTATCAAGGGCATCGTGATTGTCACAGCCGTCATCATCGATCTCTTCCAGGAAAATCTGCAGCATAAAGTTGTCCTGATGTCGCGCACCGCAGAAGCTGCCGCAACTGCCAAAGCCGAGTAACGGAAGGAGCAAATCATGGCAAAAGATATCGTAATTGCAATCGACGAAGGCACCACCAACTGCAAGGCCGTGGCCTTGGATGCTCAAGGTGAGGTCATTGCAAAATCCTCCCGCCCCCTTGAAATTGCCACCCCCAAACCAGGTTGGGTGGAGCAGGACGGCACGGTTCTGGCCTCAAATACCATAGCAGTGGTAGCTGATGTCCTTAAAGAAGTTGATGTCAGCAAAGTAGGATGCATCGGCATAAGCAATCAGCGTGAAACTGCCATAGGATGGTACCGCTCCACCGGAAAACCGGTAAATATGGCCATGACCTGGCAGTGCTCAAGAACTGCTGATTTTTGCGAGAAACTCAGGAAAGACGGTCTTGAGCCTGTCATCAAGGAGCTTTCAGGACTTCCGGTATCATCCATGTTTGCAGGCAGCAAGATGCGCTGGCTGCTTGAAAATACCAAGGACGGCCTTGAACTTGCAAAAAAGGGCGAAATCTGTCTTGGTACCATAGATTCCTGGCTGCTGTGGAATTTAACGGGCGGCAAGGCATTTTGCTGCGATTACTCCAATGCGGCCCGCACCCAGCTTTTAAATCTTAATTCCTGTTCCTGGGATGATGAGCTTCTTAGGATCTACGGCATCCCGCGTCAGGCTCTTCCTGAGATCTGCCCTTCAAGCTTTAATTTCGGCACCACTTTAGGACTTTCAGGAGTCCCTGATGGGATCCCCATTATGTCCATGGTAGGAGACTCCCACGCTGCCCTGTTCGGACACTGTTTAGGTGAGACAGGCTGTGTCAAGGCAACCTACGGTACCGGATCTTCTGTGATGGCACCCCTGGTGGTTCCTGATACTTCGGTAAAGGAGCTGGCAACTACCGCAGCCTGGCACGACGGTGACCGTATTACCTACGGCATTGAAGGCAATATCAACCTCACAGGAGATGCCCTGCTGTGGATGAGTCAGGTAACCAGGACCAATACCCTTGAAAATCCCAATGACTACATCAACAACATCGCACAACGCGCTCCTTCAAATTTGGGCATTTACTTTGTGCCCGTGCTGACAGGAGCCGGTGCCCCCTGGTGGCAGGAGCGGGCCCGCGGTGTTATCTGCGGACTGTCCCGCGGGGCAACTTCGGATCATTTAGTAAGAGCTGCCCTTGAAAGCATTGCCTATCAGATAGCCGATGTTATTGAGTTCATGCAGAAGATCCCAAGCTTTAAGCTTGACACCCTGATGGTTGACGGCGGCCCCACCAAGAATGACTGGCTGATGCAGTTTCAGGCTGATTTATTAGGCTGCAGGGTATCAAGAAGCACTACTTCAGAACTTTCTGCCATAGGAGCAGGGATGCTGGCTGCCAAATGTCAAAGAAATTTGAGCCTTGATGATCTTAAGGTCATGATCCCGGATCATTTCGTCTTCAACCCCAATCCTGAACGCACCCGTGAGTATGCCGTATGCAAAAAACAGTGGGATCAGGCGGTCAAAATGACTCTGAATAACATAATTTCGTAATTTCAGTCAAAAAGAGGTAATAAACATGATGCAAAGATTTGTTGGAGCAAATGTAGTTATAACAGGCGGAAGCCGCGGTATCGGCAGGGGCATTGCAGAGCGTTTTGCCTCTGAAGGTGCCAATATCGTCGTCTCTGATGTCATAGATGCAGTAAAGGATACGGCAAAAGAAATTGCTGATAAATACCAGGTTAAGGCAACCGGTCTTATCGTTGATGTCACCAATGAAGAGCAGGTCAAATCCATGTATGCTCTGGTAGAAAAGGACTATAAGCGCCTTGATGTTTCAGTTCAAAATGCCGGCATCATTACCATTCAACACTTTGACAAAATGACGGTGGAAGAATTTAATAAGGTCCTTGCCGTTGACGCCACGGGAGTCTGGCTGTGTGATCGTGAAGCTGCCAAAATTATGGTAAAACAGAAAAAAGGTGCCATCATCAACTCCTCATCAGGCCAAGGCCGTAAGGGCTTTATCTATACTCCCCACTATGCTGCCGCTAAAATGGGTGTCATAGGAATAACCCAGTCTCTTGCAATTGAACTTGCCCCGCATAACATTACCGTCAATGCCTTCTGCCCTGGAATTATTGTCACCGACATGTGGGAATACAACGACAGGGTTTGGGGCGAAATGCTGAGCACTCCCCAAAAGCAGTACAAAAAATGGGAGTTAATGCAAGAATGGGTTGATGCCATTCCGCTCAAGCGTGCCGGAGAACCTGCTGATGTCGCCAATCTGGTCGCCTTCCTGGCCTCAGAGGATGCAAACTACATCACAGGCCAAACCATCAATATTGACGGCGGCATGTTCATGAATTAATTAAACAACAACCGACCGGCCCCTCCCCTATCTTGGTAATATCCGCCAAACGGGAGGGTCCGGCCGCTTGGTCGGAGATCTTGAATGAACCTAACAGCACTTTCCTATAAACTGCGCAAAGACGTAATAGACATAATAGTTGCTGGTAAAGGGGGGCATACCGGAGGGGACATGTCCGTCATGGAAATCCTGGTAACCCTTTATCATGACGTTATGAATGTAACTCCTGAAAATTATGGAAAATCTGATCATGATCATTTTGTCATGAGCAAGGGACACTGCGTTGAAAGTCTCTATGCAGTCCTCGCATCCAAGGGTTTCTTCCCCGTAGATGTAGTTAAATCAGAATTCTCAAAATTCAAGTCTCCATTCATAGGCCATCCCAACAATAAGCTTCCGGGCATTGAGATGAATTCAGGAGCCTTAGGTCACGGTCTTCCAGTTGCAGTAGGCATGGCCATTGCCTGCCGCATGAATAACAGTGCAAGCCGCGTCTATACGGTCTTAGGCGACGGTGAGCTTGCAGAAGGCTCCAACTGGGAAGGGGCTATGTCCGCAGCCAATTACAAACTTGATAATCTGTGCGCCGTAGTAGATCGCAACAGACTCCAAATCTCGGGCAGTACCGAGGATGTTATGGCCCTTGAGAATCTTAGCGCCAAGTGGGAAGCCTTCGGCTGGAATGTGGTAAACGTCAAAGACGGCAACAGCGTAAGCGAGCTTAAGGAGGCCTTCGCAAAAGCTGCAGCCTCTACGGGCAGGCCTTCGGTTCTTATTGCCAATACCGTAAAGGGTAAAGGGTCTGCGGTGATGGAAAATAAAGCCTCATGGCATCATCATGTTCCCAATGATGAAGAATACCGCACCATTATGGAGGATTTGGACAAGGCGTACGGGGAGGCTTTGAAAAATGGCTGATATTGCAAACAAACAGGTAATTTGTGATGTCCTGCTGGAGGCTGCCAAAAAGGACAAAGATATTGTAGTTTTGTGCTCTGACTCAAGGGGAAGCGCCTCTGCTTCAGCCTATGCCAAGGAAATGCCCGAACAATTTGTGGAAGTGGGCATTGCAGAGCAGGATCTAGTGGGCATAGCAGCAGGCCTTGCCCGTATTGGTAAAAAGCCTTTTCCCATGTCTCCTGCCTGTTTTCTTACCACCCGCTCCTATGAGCAGTGCAAGGTTGATGTAGCCTACTCCAACACCAACGTCAAACTCATCGGCATTTCAGGCGGGGTAAGCTACGGTGCCCTGGGAATGAGCCACCACAGCTGCCAGGATATTGCATGCATGTCTTCAATTCCCAATATGCGTGTCTATCTGCCTTCAGATTCCTATCAAACGGGCAAACTTATGCAGGCACTTTTACAAGATAACAAACCTGCCTACGTAAGGGTGGGACGCAATGCCGTAGCTCCCGTGTACAGTGAGAGCAGCTGTCCTTTTGTCATGGATCAGGCTACAACGGTAAAACCTTCAGGAGAGGTTACCCTGGTAGCAGCAGGTGAGCTTGTCAAACCCTGTGTTGAAGCCTCAGAGATCCTAGCTTCAGAAGGCATAACTGCAGGGGTTATCGACATGTACTGCATTAAACCTTTTGATGCCGACACCCTTTTGAAGGAATCTGCCAGCGCCAAACTGGTAGTAAGCGTTGAAGAGCATTCCCCCTTCGGGGGTCTTGGCGCCCTGGTTGCCCAGACCATAGCGGCAAATGCTCCCAAGCGTGTTGTTAATCTGTCTCTTCCAGATGCTCCCGTGGTAACGGGAACCTCAAAGGAAGTCTTTGCCTACTACGGGCTTGACGGCAAAGGAATAGCCGAGACTGTCAGAAGGAAATTGTAATCTAAACCTTATTTTTACATAGTAAAGATCTGCTCCGGTCTTGGTGCCGGAGTTTTTTTCAGGACTAAGTCATGGCATCCAACAAGAGTGACAATGGAGATCTGCTGCATATCTCCGGGGATTTTGCGGATCTTTCCGCCAAGGCAGATCCTCAATACTTTATGCTGCTTATTATCCAAATCCTGCACATTCAGGTCCATGCCTATGACGATAACGACACTCTTATAGAGAGCATTACAAGTTCCGATAAAGAAGCAGATCCTCTGCAGAATGATTCTGATTTTCTCAAACATCTTTTAAATAAGGCACGCAGCGAAAAAGTCTTTTTGGAAAGCGATCACGGCTCTGTCGTATACGGCGGGCTGTGCGCGGGGAACAATGTTTTTATCTTTGGACCTGTCGTTATCGGCATCCCTGACAAGGACACCGCCAAAGTTCATGGTCTGCGCCATAACTGCAAGGAAGTATATCTTACCAAAGGAGATGTGCCATCCTTTGCCTCCGCCCTGCTGCTAATGCATAGTATCTGCAGCGGAGAGGCCCTGTCATTGAATGCTTTTATAGCAAGATCTTTTCTTAACAGTTCCATTCTAAACAGCATAGATCAAAAGATTTCGCATATTACCGCCCTTAATATCGACGGTCAGCCCCACCATCCCCTGTCTATGGAAACCAGGGT